>DATFGS010000001.1:0-11440 GCA_035249225.1 Candidatus Methylomirabilota bacterium
GACCTCGGCGGGCGTCGCCCGTAGGGTGCGGACGTATCCGTGAGTGATGGCGCAGACCACGACCCAGCAGATCAGGCCCAGGGCCACGACCGTAGGCGTCCAGGCAGGGCGCTCGAGGGTATTCGCTAGATCCCAGGGGAATCCCCCCGCGGCGCGGGTGTAGTAGGCACACAGGAATACGCCGCCGGCAAGGTAGTAGGAGAGGGTCGGCCAGATCCCGCGCGCCACCACCCACGGAACGAGCCAGGCCAGGTACTGAACGCCGAATCCCGGGGTCAGCGAGAGGAACAGGAACATGAGGAGGCCCGACCGCATGAGCAAGGGCCGCGGAAGAGAGGACGATCGTGGCCACCACGAGGCGGCCAGGACGAGCCCGACGCTCAGGATCTTGCCGTACCTCGCGTAGAGATCATGGAAGCCGGCGAGGTATGGACTGTGCAGAGACGCCAACGCCAGAAGCGACACGCCCCACGGACCCGGCTGGCTCCCGTATCCCGTCACGCTCTTGATGACCACCTCCGGCGCCGCGACGAGCACCGGCAGGGAGCCAGCCACGACCGTGGTCCCCACGCTCGCGAGCAGGTCGATCCGGCGCCGAGCACCCGGAACCGCGAGGAGAACGGCCGGGAGGAGCAGAACGGGCACCATCTTGACGCTCATCGCCATCCCGAGGGCAACCCCGGCAAGCCAGGCCGGACGCCGGCTCTCGATGAGATAGATCGCGACCAGGACGAAGAAGATCAGGACCGGGTCGGTGTTGGCGTGAAAGCCAGAGATGAGAATCGAAATCGGGGAGATCGCGAACAGCGCGAGGGCGGTCCGGGTCTGCCAGTCCCGGCTCCTCGGGAGCATACGCAGGAGCAGTACGAGGCTGCCCACGTCCGCGACCGCGCAGGTGAAGCGGAGCCAGAACCGGAGCGGGAGGCCCGAGACATCCGCCAGGGCGCCCCACCCTTGGAGGGCGTGGATGATGAACGGGGGGTGGATGAACGGCGGACAGGACCGCTGGCCCGCCTGACCGCACCACTCGGTGATGATGCCCTCCCGGTACAACGCGACGGCCCCGTCCCGCCTGATCTTCACCAGGTCGGCCTCGTAGATCAGCGCATCCGTGGACCCGTAGGTGCTGAGCGCGATGGCGATCTTCAGGACGAAGGCGGCCGACGCAAGAATTGCGAGGTGCCGGGGAATCGTCGGCGCCTCCGTGCGAGGCGCGAGGTCTTCAGCCGACCCGCGATCCTCCATACCTTATCGTAGGCGATTGCCGGCGGTGGCCGGCCAGGAATAGTCACGTTCGGGGAGCCCGGGCGCCGCGCCGAACCGAACGCCGCTTGCTCGTTGCCGCCGCTCCGCGGCTCCTGCGACCATAGAAACACGCTCTTCCCGATTTCCCCCTGTGAGGACGCCATGTCTCCCAGCCACGACGATTCACGGTCGGTACGACGCCGAAGACTGCGCGACGGCGACGTCAATACGGACGCATCCATTGCCGCGGCCGCGCCTGATCCCTTCCCCGCCACTCCCGCGTCCATCGAGGACTCCGGCCTCGACTTCGGCTTCCTCGCCGATCTCGCACTCAAGACCGTCTACGCGGACACGAGCTGCACGACGCAGCGTGCGGCGGAGAGACTCGGCCTGCCGATCGGCATCATCGATCTCCTGCTCCAGCATCTCTACCGGGAGCGCCTCATCGAGATCCGGGAGACCATCGCCGCCCAGAATCGTCGTTATGCCATGCTGGATCGAGGCTGGGAGCGGGTACGCCGGCTCCTGGACCTGAATGCCTACGTCGGCCCGGCGCCCGTCTCGCTCGACGCCTACACCGCAATGGTCCAGCGTCAGGAGGAGCTCCGACTAGCCGTCACGCCCGAATCGATCCGGACCGGCCTGCGCGGATCTGGTCCTATCGGACACCACCCTTCACCTGCTCGGGGTGGCCGCCAACTCCAGGCGGAGCCTGTTCATCACCGGCGCGCCGGGGAACGGCAAGACCTCGATCGCTCGGGCCCTCCATCTCGCCCTCGGCGGCGAGATCTGGATTCCCCGGGCCATCGAGGTCGATGGCCACATCATCAGCGTCTTCGATTCACACAACCACGCGTCCGTCGACCCGCCGACCGCCTCGTACGACCAGCGCTGGATCAGGGTCCGACGGCCTCTGGTGGTCGTCGGCGGCGAGCTCACCATCGAGAGCATGGATCTGAACTACGATCCGACCGTCAGGTTCTACGAGGCTCCGTTCCAGCTCAAGTCCAATGGCGGCACCCTGCTGATCGATGATTTCGGGCGGCAGCGGGTGCAGCCCCGCGATCTCTTCAACCGCTGGATCATCCCGCTGGAAAACCGCGTCGACTACCTTACGCTGCACACCCGCAAGAAGATTCAGGTCCCGTTCGAACAGCTCCTGATCTTCGCCAGCAACCTGGATTCCAACGATTTCGCCGAGGAGGCCTTCCTCCGGAGACTCGGTTACCGCCTCGCCGCCGAGTCGCCCAGCTCCCAGACCTATGGGCGCATCCTCCAGAGGTACGTCGAGGCATGTCGCCTCCAGTACGACCACCGGCTCCTCGACGCGCTCCTGGCCCGCTACGCGAACGAGCAGCGCGAAATGCGATCGTGCCAACCCCGCGATCTCATCGACCGCTGCGCGGACATCTGCCGCTACGAGAACCGCCCGTTCAACCTGACCCCGGAGCTTCTCGAACGGGCGTGGCTGTACTACTTCGGCGCCCGGCAGACGCACCCGTAACCGGGGTTCGACTCGACGCGATGAGACTCGCGAGGACGGCGCGAGCCCGAATCGCTACGAGCATCGTCATCCTCTCGCTCGGCCTGTCGCCTCCCGAGATCCGCCGCCAGGCCAGCGCGCCCAGGGGCTGGAGCGACGGGCTGACGCTCAGGACGTCCGAATACTCGATGAACCGCTCGTGAGCGCGTCGATCGAAGTCCGCGAGACACGCTGCCCGCACCCCACTACGCTGGAGGTCGGTCACTATCCGACCGCCGAGCGCCTGACGGATTGCCTCCGTTCGCTTCCCGAACCCGTACGACACCACGAGATCCTGGAGGAACCACTCGAGGATCGTGCATTCGAGGAGGCATTCGTCGGTATCAGCCCGGGCCGGATCCGTCCACGCAAACCCTTCCTCACGGAGCCGCGTTTGAAGAAGGTTCGTGCTCTGAACGATCGCCTCCGCGATGGAGGCCGCCACACCCAGGACGGTGGTCTCAACGCGGGGACGCCGTCGCCAGATGAGATCGAGCCAGTCCACGGTGCCTCCGAGAGAACGTCACTCGGCGCGCCGGCGCCGCCTCGATGCCCGCCGCGTCATTCCTCGCGGGGTGCCGAGAAGAGCGAGCGGGGCGCGGTGACGAGGATGTACCGCTTCCCGAGACCTCGCAGAGCTTGCAGCTCCGCGGCCGCGCGCATCGTCAGAAACATCGTCATCCGGTCGCTCAATGTGTCCGTGTCGGCAATGCGGCGCCAGGCCAGCGCCCCCGACGCCTGCAGGGAGGTGCTGGCCTCGGTCGCGTCCCGATATTCGGGAAAGCGCTCGTGACGAAGCCGCTCGAAATCCAACAGGACCGACGGAGAGAGACCGCTTCGATCGAGGTCCGCCGCGAGGCGCCTGGCCAGGGCATGCTGGATCGTGTCGATATGCCGGCCGAACTCGAGAGGCACGACGACGTCGCGAAGGAACCACTCGAACAGAAGGCACTCGAGAATGCACGCCTCGCTCTCGAACGGCGCGGGAGAGGCCCTGTTCTTCGAGACGGGCCTTGAGGGCGTTGGTGCTCTGGGTCACCCCCTCGGCAAGTGACGCAGCGACGCGTGCCGGTGTCGCCTTGACGCGTCCATCATCGCGCCAGAGTCGCTCAACCCATCGCATAGTGGCCCTCACCCGGCCCGCCCCGCGTCGCTATACCGCGGCGAGATTATCGCAGGAGGGGCGCAGGATGCGCCAGCGATAGATTGCTCTCGGGCGCCGGCTCGGCGAAACAGCACGCCTCCTCGGAGCGACACGCCGAGCCGCCGCGAAAAACCTGCATGCGGCAGCGGCTGCCGAGCAGGCCTCGGACGGAGGGCTAGTGCCCCACTCCCTCCGCCTCCAGGTACCGCTCGGCCTCCAGCGCAGCCATACACCCGGTGCCCGCGGCGGTGACCGCCTGGCGGTAGGTGAAGTCCTGGACGTCCCCGGCCGCGAACACACCGGGAACCGACGTCTGCGTGGTCCCCGGCGTCACCTTGATGTACTCGTTCGGGTGCAGATCGAGCTGGCCCTTGAAGAGCGTGGTGTTCGGCTGGTGGCCGATCGCCACGAACAGGCCGTCCACCTGGGACTCCGAGCGGGCGCCGGTCTTGATGTTCTGCAGCCGCACCGTGGTGACCTTGCCCTTGTCCGGATCCAGCACGTCCTCCACCACCGTGTTCCAGAGGAACGTGATCTTGGGATTCTTGAACGCGCGCTCCTGCATGATCTTGGACCCGCGCAGGGCCTCGCGCCGGTGCACCACCTCGACCTTGCGGCCGAGGCGCGAGAGGTAGAGCGCCTCCTCCAGGGCCGAGTCGCCGCCCCCCACTACCATGATGTTCTGGTCCTTGAAGAAGAACCCGTCGCAGGTGGCGCAGGTGGACACGCCCCGCCCCATCAGCTTGGCCTCGTTGGGGAGTCCCAGCAGCTTGGCGGAGGCGCCGGTGGCCACGATGACGGTGTGTGCCTCCATGGTGACGTCGCCCCCGGTGACCTTGAACGGCCGGCTGCGCGAGTCCACCTCGGTCACGTCGTCCGCGATCATCTCGGTGCCGAAGCGTTCCGCCTGCTTCTGGAAGGTCTCCATCAGGGGCGGCCCGTCGATGCCGTCGACGAAGCCCGGATAGTTCTCGACCAGCGTCGTCAGCATGAGCTGTCCCCCGGCCTGGATGCCGGTGAACATGACCGGCGACAGGTTGGCGCGCGCCGCGTAAATGGCCGCGGTATAGCCGGCTGGTCCCGATCCGATGATGATCACCTTGCGTGTCGTGGCCACGTCGTCCTCCTCTTTCGTCCCGCGCCTTGAGATGCGCGGAGCGGGCTACGGGATGCGAAGAATCGCCCGGAGGTCCGCCAGGTCGCGGATCTCGAAGTCGGGCGGCTGAATGTCCGTGGGGAGGCGCTCGGCCTCCCGGTTGATCCAGGCGGTGGGCATCCCCACCCCCCGGGCGCCCATCACGTCGATGTCGGCGCGGTCCCCCACGAAGAGGGCCTCGGCCGGGCGGAGGGCCTTCATCCGGTCGAGCGCGATCTCGAAAATGACCGGCTTGGGCTTGCGCCAGCCCACCTCGTCGGAGATCACGATGGCCTCGAAGAGATCGGCGATGCCCTCCCGCTCCAGGATCGCCAGGCAGGTGGGCGAGTAGTCGAAGTTCGAGACCACCGCGAGCCGGTACCGCTCGCGGAGCGCCTTGAGGAGCGGGACGTGGTGCGCGGGGCACTCGACCACCTTGGACAGCTCCCGCATGTGCGTGGCGAGCAGCAGATCGCGCACCTCGGCGGAGGGCTCCAGCTCGAGCCGCCCGAACAGCATCCCGAACCGCTCCGGGGCGCTGACCTCCCGATGGGCCTCGCTGCGAATGCGCTCCGCCTCCTGCCAGCTCCAGAACAGCGCGTCCATGAAGGCGGGCAGCTCCACGTGCGGCGCGAAGGGGCGGAACGCGGCGTGCAGGTGGCCCGCAGTGCTCCGGACGCTGCGCCCCTTGACGTGGATCTCGGGCAGGCGCTCCCGGTGGAAGAGCACCAGGGTGTCGAAGAGATCGAAGAGAACGGCCTGGTAGGTCGATGTATCCGCTCGGCTCGCCTTCGGCTGCGCCTCGCCAATCATGGCAGCGGCTTCCGCTGGGCGAAGCCCTCGTCCATCCCGTGCCAGAATCGCACCGCATCCTCCCCGAGCTTCCAGCAGAGATTGACGATCGGCCCACTGGGCCCCGCGGGCCCGTGGCCGGGAAAGTCCACCAGGCCCGTCTCGAGATCTTTCACCACCCCGCCCAGAGCCTGCACGTCCTGCAGAAGCTGGCGGACCTCGATGCCCAGGCCGTCCAGGCGCTCCGCGCGGGCCTTCCAGTCCATCGCGTCCCGCCGCTCTCCACCGGAGCCGGAGACTCGCGCGCGATCGTCGCGCAGACGCTCCTGCAGCGCCAGCGCCTGGCCGTGGCGCTCGATCGCGGTCTCCATGAGCTCGGTCAATCGCGGGATCAGGCGGTCGACCTCGTCCGGGGTGAAGAGCCGCGGCGCGCTCACGGGGCCTCCACGAACACCGCGTGCACTTCCTTGGGCCCGTGCACGCCCCGGGTCAAGGTGAGCTCGATGTCGGCGGTCCGCGAAGGCCCGGTGATGAAGTTGATCATCGCGCCCGACATCGCGCGGTCGGGGTTCACGTGGAGCGCTTCCAGCATCACGCCCACCTGCTCGAGGCTCTCGAGCAGCCGGTCCCGCCCGAAGACCGCCACGTGCACGTCGGGCAGCAAGGAGGTCGAGCGCGGGCGGCCCGACCCGGAGAGCAGGATCAGCGTGCCGGTCTCCGCGAGCACGAAGTCCGCGCCGGTGACGCCCACCTGGGCCCGGGCCGCCTGCTCGCGATGGCGCAGCCGGGCCGCCTCGTCCTCCTGCCCCGCGCGCGCGGCCACGACCTCGAGGCCCTCACGAGTCAGCGCGGGCGCCGCGTCGAAGCCGAGCGCGGCGGGGTCCCAGGTGACCAGGCTCCTGGCGCCGTGCCCGCGGGCGATGGCGCCGATCGCGGCGGGCACCGCGGCCAGGTCCGGGACGCGATGGAACACGCCCGCGACGCGCTCGAACTCCACGCGGAAGCGGTCCAGCGCCTCGGGCCAGCGCTCGGCCAGCTCGCGCCGCACCGTCTCGGCCGCGGTCGCCGGATCGGCGGGGCGGGGCGCGGTGGAGGCGCCGAAGAGTCCCGGGGTCTTCGAGACCTCGCGGCGGATCCGCTCGATGAACTCGGCGCGGCCGGTCATCGCAGCTCCTTCCACCGCTCGCGGAAGGTCCGTGCCGCCACCGGCGGCAGGTCGCGCGTCTTCGTCCACTGGCCGAAGACGAGCGGCAACCCGCGCAGCCGCCCGTTCCGGACGAACGGGCGCTGCGCCCATCGTCCGAGGGTCGCGGACAGCCGGAAGGCGGTCGGGGAGAGGAGCAGGCGCCGGAGCGCCTTGAACACCACCCGCTCCCGCCACGGCGCGATCTTCTCCCGATCGAGATGCTCGCGCAGCTCGACCAGCATGCGCGGGATGTCGATGCGCACCGGGCACACGTCCTTGCACGCCCCGCACAGGGACGAGGCGTGGGCCAGCTCGCGCACCGACTCGTTGCCCTTGAGCATCGCGGTGAGCAGGATGCCGATCGGCCCCGGGTACGTGTAGCCGTAGGCGTGCCCGCCGATCTGGCGATAGACCGGACAGACGTTGAGGCAGGCCCCGCACCGGAGGCAATAGAGGGCCTCCCGGAGAGTCGAGGCGATCTGGCGCGACCGGCCGTTGTCGAGCAGGATCAGGTGGAGCTCCTCCGGCCCCTCCAGCTCCCCCGCCCGGCGCGGCCCGCGCACGAGCGTCGTGTAGGACGACAGCTTCTGGCCGGTGGCGCTCCGGGCCAGGATGGCCAGGAAGACCATCAGGTCGGTCATGGACGGGATCACCTTCTCGACGCCCATGAGGGCCACGTGGATCCGGGGCAGCGAGGTCACCATCCGGCCGTTGCCCTCGTTGGTGACGAGGACCACGGTGCCGGTGTCGGCCACCGCGAAGTTGGCGCCGGTGATCCCCATGTCGGCCTGGAGGAACTTCTCGCGCAGGGCCTTCCGCGCCACCGCGGTCAGGATCTCGGGATCGGCCTCGAAGCGCCCGTTGAGCTCGCGCGAGAACAGCTCGGCCACCTGCCCCTTGGTCTTGTGGATCGCGGGGGCGATGATGTGCGACGGCTTCTCGTGCGCGAGCTGGATGATGTACTCGCCCAGGTCGGTCTCCACCGGCGTGACCCCGGCGTGCTCGAGCGCCTCGTTGAGGTCGATCTCCTCGGTGGCCATCGACTTCGACTTCACCGCCATCCGCACGCCCCGGTCCCGGCAGAGGCGCAGGACCATCTCGCGCGCCTCCTCGGCGGTGGTGGCCCAGTGCACGTGCCCGCCCAGGCGCTCCACGTTGTCCGCGAGCCGCTCCAGGTGGACGTCGAGATGCTGGAGCGTGGCCTCCTTGATCGCGCGCGCCCGGTCCCGCAGCGCCTCGCCCTGCGGGAAGCCCGCGAACGACTCCTTGCGAAGGTCGATGAACTTGGTGGTGGCGATCTTGAGCGCTTCCTGCAGGAAGGTGTCCTTGAGCGCGGCACCGGCCCGCTCGGGAAAGGGCGTCCGCAGGAGCGCGTCGCTCACCCGTCGACCTCGCCCGCGAGCACCTGGGCCAGGTGCACCGCCTTCACCGCGGAGCCGCGCCGGGTGAGGCCGCCGCCCATCTGCATGAGACAGCCCGCGTCGCACGCCACCAGGCAGCGCGCCCCGGTGGCCTCCACGTTGGCCAGCTTCTTGTCGAGGATCGACGAGGACACCTCGGGCAGCCGCACCGAGAAGGAGCCGCCGAAGCCGCAGCACTCGTCCGCCCCCGGCAGCTCGACCAGCTCCACCCCGCGCACTCCGCGCAGCAGGGTGCGGGGCGACGCCGACTCGCCGAGCCCGCGGAGCAGGTGGCAGGAGTCGTGGTACGTCACCTTCCCGTGGAAGGTCGACTCGATCGCGGTGACGCCCAGGACCTCGACGATGAACTGCGAGAGCTCCCGCGTGCGGCGGGCCAGCGAATCCGCGGCCGCGCGCAGGGCGGGATCGTGCTTGAGCAGACCCGGATACTCGGTCCGCACCATCCAGGCGCAGGAGCCGGACGGCACCACCACGTGCTCCGCGCCCTCGAACAGCTTCACGGTGCGGGCCGCCACCAGGGCCGCGTCGTGATGATACCCCGAGTTGAAGAGCGGCATCCCGCAGCAGGTCTGGCCCTCCGGAAACTCCACCTCGACTCCGAGCCGCCGGAGCAGCCGCACCATCGCGACACCGACCTCCGGAAAGAGCACGTCCCCCAGGCAGGTGATCATGAGCGCGGCGCGAACCGGGGCGGCCATCGATCCCTCAGCGCTTCATGTGCGGCGGCGGCGGCGCCACGAGCACCAGCACCAGGAGGAGCTCGGTCGAGTCGTTCACCAGCCCGTGCTCGACCCCCGCGGCCGCCACCACCGCCTCGCCGGCCTGCAGGCGCTCCTCCGCGCCGCCGACCGCGAAGCGCCCGGATCCCTCGAGCACGTAGTAGATCTTGTCCTCCCCGTCGTGCCGGTGGGGCGCTTGCGACTGGCCGGGCGCCACGCAGTAGAGATCGAGCTGGGTGCGCGCGGTGCTGGAGAGACCGATCTTGGCCATCTTGTCCGCCGCGACCTGGACGTGGTCCCGCACGCGAATCTTCATCGCTCCTCCAGCGCCCGGGCCAGGAGCGTCACCGGGTGCACGACCTCGACGTCCATCCCCGCCTCCCGGCAGTGCTGCTGGATCTGCATCAGGCAGCCGGGATTGCCCGCGGTGATCACCCGCGCTCCGGTCTCGCCGATGCTCGCCGCCTTGCGGCGGCCGAGCTCTCCGGCCATCTCGGGCTCGAGCAGATTGTAGACCCCCGCGCTGCCGCAGCAGAGGTCGGAGTCCGGCAGGTCCACCAGGACGAGCCCGGGGATCCGGCGCAGCAGCTCGCGGGGCTGCGCGCGGATCTTCTGGCCGTGCGCCAGGTGGCAGGCGTCGTGGTAGGTCACGGTCTGCGGCATCGGGCGGAGCGGCAGATCGGAGCCCGCCAGCACCTCGGAGACGTCGCGCACCCGCTCCGCGAAGAGCCGCGCCGCGTCGTCCGGCAGCCAGTGACCGTACTCCTTGAGCGCCGACCCGCAGCCCGCCGCGTTGACCACGATGACGTCCACGTCGGCGAAGGCGGGCATCAACCGGCGCGCCATCGCGCGGAACTCGTCGACGCGCCCGGCGTGCAGGTGGAGGGCTCCGCAGCACTCCTGGGCCCGCGGCGCCACCACGTCGTAGCCGGCCGCCGCGAGGAGCCGGGCGGTATCCCGGTTGACGTCGGGATAGAAGAAGCGTTGCGCGCAGCCGAGCAGCAGGCCGGCGCGCCCGCGACGCGGGCCGCGCGCGGGGATCAGCTCCGGCAGCGGCGGGCCGGGCAGCGGCACCCGCGGGAGCAGCGCCTCCATCGCGCGCAGCTTCGCGAACGGCGCCAGCAGGCCCAGTCCGCGGACCAGCGCCTGCATGCCGGTCCACTGGTACATGCGGAGCCCGTGCAGCATGGCGCCGAGTCGGGCGGGAGACGGGAAGATCTCCAGGATGAAGCGCAGCGTCACGCTGTCGCGCGTGGGCGCCATGACGCCGCGGCGCTCGAACTGCCCCCTCGTGGCTTCCAGGAGCTGGCCGAAGGGCACGCCGGACGGGCAGGCCGTCTCGCAGGCCCGACAGCCGAGGCAGAGATCGAGGTGCTGAGCCATGGTGGGCGTGAGGCCGATCCGGTCCTCGGCCGCCGCGCGCATGAGGTAGATGCGGCCCCGGGGCGAGTCCATCTCCTCGCCGAGAACCCGGTAGGTCGGGCAGGTCGGCAGGCAGATCCCGCAATGCACGCAGGCGCGGAGGCCGTCCATGGAGGGTGGATCCTGGGCGTCGAAGGCCCCGAGTCCGGCACCCTTCGGATGCGCCTGGCTCACAGCCCCCCCACGAAGCGGCCGGGATTGAGTACGGCGGCAGGATCGAACTCAGTCTTGACTCGACGCATGATAGCCAGTATTTCCGAGTGGATGGACCCCCAGACATCACATCGAGTCTTAAGCTCGACCGGGCCGCGCTCGACGACCAGGCTGCCCCCCTCCGCCTCGAGCGCGCTCCTGAGTGGCATCACCAGATCCTTCACGACACGGGCGGCGTCGAAGCCTTCCCGCACGGAGAGCTGCAGCACCCCGTGCCCGGGCTGGGCCAGGACCATCGCCTCGACGCCGGCGCGGGTTGCCGCCGCGTGCGCCTCCCCCACCCAGTCCAGGAGGCGCCGGGGCTCGCCCGTCGCGCGCAGCAGCAGAGGCCCATCTACCACGCCACCGAGCCCGGCCCACACGGTATCGGAAGCCTCGTCGCTCCGGCCGCCGTGTCCGGCCACGAGACGGGCCAGGGCCCGGCCCTGGTGCTCGACGGCCTCGGCGGCGCTGCTGATCGAGACGAGCAGCCCGATCGTGTCCACGGCCAGCCCGGCCCGGTGCAGCCCGGCGCCGTCGAGCAGCGCCGCCCGATCGGGCTGGAGCGGCGAGTCGAGCAGCCCGGCCAGGAACAACCCCGCGGCCTCGCGCGAGGGAAACCCGAGCCGCCAGGTGCGCGAGGCGGGCGGCATCGGGTGCAG
>DATFGS010000002.1:0-14208 GCA_035249225.1 Candidatus Methylomirabilota bacterium
GAAGCTTAAGTGGCTGGGGGTGGAGGGCTCGAACCCCCATTACCAGGGCCAGAACCTGGCGTCCTACCATTAGACGAACCCCCAGCGGCGTTGGCCATTGTACGGGGGCCTGCTGCGGGGTGTCAAGGCGAGGAGGGCCGCGGAGTTAGCGGCGGGCTTACTGCAGGGAGTGCTTGAGGGTGCGGCTCGCCTTGAAGCGCGGCACGCGGCAGGCGGGGATCTTGATGGCCTTGCCGGTGCGGGGGTTGCGCCCGTTGCGCTCCGCGCGGCGGCTCACCAGGAAGGTGCCGAAGCCGCCTATGGTCACCTTGCGGCCCCGCTTGAGCGAATCGAAGACGCCGTCGAGGAGGGCGTTGAGCGCCTTCTCGGCGGACACCTTGGAGCCGCCCGAAGCCTTGGCCATCGCGGCGACCAGGTCCGCCTTGATCATGGGCTTCTCTTACGCGAGCGCCCGGGCCGAGTCAAGCACCCACCTGCTCCGCCGCGTGGAGCAGCACCTGCGGGGTGAACGGCTTCGCCAGGTGTGCGGGCGTCCTGCAAGTCCCGCAGCCGCTGCTGCGCTTCGTCGTGGAGGCGCACGTTGTCGGAGAAGAGCCACGCGCTGCGCGTGGCCACAGTCTGCGCGACGAACGAGGGCCGCTGGCGCCGCTCGGTGGCGGCCTCGCCGGCCAGCTGCCGAGCGCCCGTACCGCCGACGCTCCGTGAGCGTGGCCCACCTGACGTATAATGCCGCCATGCCGCGGGGCGGAATCTTCGATATGTCCTTCCTGCTTCTCTCCTCGCTCGCGGTGGTATTCGCGGTCGTCGCCTATGTGAAGGATCCGAGCCTGCCTGCCGTCGGCGCCCGCAACGGCCTTTCCCTGCTCTGGTTCATCATCCCGCGCCTCGTGCCCGCGCTGATCCTGGCCGGCATGCTCCAGGTGGTGATCCCGCAGGAGACGGTCGCGCGCTACTTCGGCCGGCAGTCCGGGTTCGGCGCCATCTGCATGGCGAGCGTGGCGGGGGTGATCACGCCGGGCGGACCCATGGTGAGCGTGCCGCTGCTCGTGGTGCTCTCCAACTCGGGCATGGCGCTGGGGCCGCTCGTGGCCTACATGACCGCGTGGTCGCTGTTCGGGATGCAGCGGATCATCGCGTGGGAGGCGCCGCTCATGGGCTGGCACTTCGTCGCCGTCCGCACCGCCTCGAGCCTGGTATTCCCGATCCTCGCGGGCTGGCTCGTGGCGCTCTACTTCCACGAGTAGCCGGCGCGTCCCACCCGCCATGGCCTTCGCCAACCTCCGCGAGTTCATCGCCCACCTCGACAAGCAGGGCTCCCTCAAGCGGGTGAGCGCGCCGGTCTCGCGCGATCTGGAGATCGCCGAGATCACCGACCGCGTGTCCAAGAGCGCGGGCGGCCGCAACCTGGCGCTGCTCTTCGAGAACGTGCAGGGCTCCGAGATGCCGGTGCTCATCAACACCTTCGGCTCGCCCGATCGCATGGCCGCCGCGCTCGGCGTGGGCCATCTCGACGAGCTCTCCGCGCGCGTGGCCAAGCTGATCGACCTGCGCATGCCCGGCTCGCTCTTCGACAAGCTGCGCAAGCTCGGCACCCTCTTCGACGTGGTGAAGGCCGGCCCCAAGCGCGTGAGCTCGGGGCCGTGCCAGGAGGTGGTCGAGACCGATCGCCCGTCGCTGGCCTCCCTGCCGGTGCTCCGCTGCTGGCCGGGCGACGGCGGCCGCTACATCACGCTGCCCATGGTCTTCACGCGCGATCCGGTCACCGGCGCGCGCAACGTGGGCATGTACCGGCTTCAGGTCTACGACGACCAGACCCTGGGCATGCACTGGCAGATCCACAAGGGCTCGGCCGAGCACCAGCGCCTGGCCGAGGAGCGCCGCGAGCCGATGGAGGTGGCGATCGCGCTCGGCGGCGATCCCTGCGCGATCTACTCGGGCTCCGCCCCGCTGCCGCCGGGCATCGACGAGATGGTGTTCGCGGGCTGGCTGCGCGGCTCGGGCGTGCCGATGGTGCCGTGCAAGACGGTGCACGTCGACGTGCCCGCCGAGGCCGAGATCGTGCTGGAGGGCTGGGTGGACCCGGCCGAGCGGCGGCTCGAGGGGCCCTTCGGCGACCACACCGGCTACTACTCCCTGGCCCGCGACTACCCGGTCTTCCATCTGAAGGCGATCACCCGCCGGAAGAACCCGATCTACCCGACGACGATCGTGGGCCGACCGCCCCAGGAGGACTACTGGCTCGGCAAGGCCACCGAGCGGATCTTCCTGCCCATCATCCGCATGATGCTGCCCGAGATCGTGGACATGAACATGCCCGCCGAGGGCGTCTTCCACAACCTGGTGATCGTCTCGATCAGGAAGCGCTATCCCGGCCACGCGCGCAAGGTCATGTACGCGCTCTGGGGCCTCGGGCTCATGATGCTGGCCAAGAACATCGTGGTGGTCTCCGATCACGTCAACGTGCACGATCTCTCCGAGGTCGCCTGGCGCGCCACCGGCAACATCGATCCCAAGCGCGATCTCGTGATCGTGGATGGCCCCATGGACGATCTGGACCACGCGGCCATCCGGCATCGGTTCGGGGGCAAGCTCGGGGTGGACGCCACCGAGAAGACGGAGGCCGACGGCATCGGGCAGCCCTGGCCCGACGAGATCGTGATGAGCGACGACGTCCGCGCGCTCGTCACGCGGCGCTGGGCCGAGTACGGGCTCTAGGCCCGCGGCCGCCCCCGTGCCCGCCGTCCGCCACTTCCTCGACGCGATCAAGTTCGAGCACACCGTCTTCGCCCTGCCCTTCGCCTACGTGGCGATGGTGCTGGCCGCGGACGGCTGGCCGGGCTGGCGCGTGCTGATCTGGGTGACGCTCGCGATGGTGGGCGCTCGCACGCTGGCCATGAGCGTGAACCGCCTGGCCGACCGGTTCGTGGACGCGGCCAACCCGCGCACCGCGCGGCGGCATCTGCCCACCGGCCTGCTGACGCCGACCCAGGTGACCGCCGCCGCGCTCCTCTCGGCCGCGCTGCTGCTCGTTTCGGCGTGGATGCTCAACCCTCTCTGCCTGCTGCTCTCGCCGCTCGCGGTGCTGTTCCTCGTCGGCTACTCCTACACCAAGCGCTTCACGTGGCTCTCGCACTGGATCCTGGGGTTCACGGACGGCATCGCGGCGGCGGGCGGCTGGATCGCGGTGCGCGCGGCCTTCGATCCGCCGGTGTACGTGCTGTGGTTCGCGCTCACGGTGTGGATCGCGGGCTTCGATCTCATCTACGCCTGCCAGGACGTGGACTTCGACCGGCGCAACGGGCTGCACTCCATGCCCGCCCGCTTCGGCATCCCCGCCGCGCTCACCACCGCGCGGGTCTGCCACGTGCTGACGATCGCCGCCTTCGCGCTGCTGGGCTTCCAGATGGGGCTCGGCCTGCTCTACTGGGTGGGCGTGCTGGTGGTGGCGGGCCTGCTGGTCTACGAGCACTCGCTCGTCTCCCCGGGCGATCTCTCGCGGCTCGACGTCGCCTTCTTCAACGTCAACGGCTACATCGCGGTGATCCTCTTCCTCTCGGTCCTGGGAGGCCGGCTCGCGTGACCGAGACGCTCCAGGGCGTGGAGAAGGCCCGCTTCGTACGCGCGATGTTCTCGCGCATCGCGCGCCGCTACGACCTGATGAACGGCCTCATGACGCTCGGCATGCACCACGGCTGGCGCCGGATCGCCGCGCGCCAGACGATCGCCTCGCCCGACGGCCCCGCCCTCGACCTGGCCACCGGCACCGGCGATCTCGCCATCGACCTGGCGGAGGTGCACCCGCATCGCACGGTGGTCGCGGCCGACTTCTCGCTCGGCATGCTGGAGGTGGCGCGCGACAAGCTGGAGGGGCTCGAGGAGCGGCGCCGCGTGCGCCTGCTGGCCGCGGACGCGCTCGCCCTGCCCTTCGACACGCGCACGTTCGCCTGCGTGACGAGCGCGTTCCTGCTGCGCAACCTGGCGGATCTCGAGCAGGGCCTGCGCGAGATGCGGCGGGTGACCCGGCCGGGCGGGCGCGTGGTCGCGCTGGAGATCACCCAGATGCGCGCGCCCGGCTTCACCGCGCTCTTCCGCTTCTACTTCCACCGCGTGGTCCCGTGGATCGGCCAGCTGGTGGGGGGCGACCGCGAGGCGTACAGCTATCTGCCGCAGTCGGTGGACCGCTTCGTGACGCCGGGCGAGCTGGTGCGCCTGATGGAGAAGGTCGGGCTACGGGGCGTGACTTACCGGCGACTCGGGCTCGGGACCGTCACCATCCACACCGGCATCGCGTAGGCGCGGCCCCTACCACTCGGGGCTGGAGTACTCCTCCCACACGCGACGCACGACGCGGATCTGCTGGGCGCGACCGTCCCTCTGCTCGAGCGTGACGATGTCGCCCGCGAAGAGCTGCTCGAGGTCCCGCGTGGTGCCTTCGTCGGTCACAACCACCGTCTCTCCGCAGCTCAGGTCTGTACAGACCTCGGCCTCGCCGCGCACACGCACGGTGCCGGCGGCCTTGTCCACGGAAACGATGCTGAAGCGGTTGTGCTTGAGGGAATCGGTCAGGCTGTAGGCCATGGCACCCTCCTTGTCCGACTTGCGCTCTGTTATAGCAGGCGGCCGGCCACCCTAGCAAGCGCTTCGCGCCGGCCGGCCATGCTAGTCTTTTTTGGAACTTATGGAGCTGACGACCCCCCGCGGCCGCATCGCCGAGACCTTCTATTCCATCCAGGGGGAAGGCGCCACCGCCGGCCTACCGGCCATCTTCGTGCGCCTGCAGGGCTGTACGGTCGGCTGCGGCTGGTGCGACACGAAGTACTCGTGGGACCCGGCGGCCGGCCGCGAGGTGGATCTCCCCGCGCTCCTGGACGAGGTGGCGGCCTTCCCCTGTCGCCGTGTCGTGGTCACGGGCGGTGAGCCGCTCGAGTCGTCCCTCTTCGCGGCCCTGACCGCCGCCCTCACCGCGCGCGGCTACGTCGTGGAGGTCGAGACCTCCGGCACCCGCCCGCCGGCCGCCGAGACCGCCACGGGCATCCAGTGGAACGTCTCGCTGAAGCTGTCGGGCTCGGGCGTCCCCGAGGGCACCCGCGTCAACCCGGCTGCGATCCGGGCTTTCCTCGGGCGCGACGCCTGGTGGAAGTTCGTGGTGAGCGAGCCCGGCGAGATCGGTGAGGTGCTCCGGCTGGCCGAGCGGTTCGCCCTGCCCCGCGAGCGTGTGCTGCTGCAGCCGGAGGGCCTGCGGGCCGAGGAGCTGGCCGCGCGCACCCCGTGGCTGGTGGAGGCTTGCAAGGCGCACGGCTTCCGGTTCTCACCCCGGCTCCACATCCTGATCTGGGGCGCGAAGCGCGGCGTCTGATGACGGCCTCCCGCGCGGTGGTCCTGCTCTCGGGCGGTCTCGACTCGACCACCGCGCTCGCGGTGGCGCGGGCGGAGAGCTTCGACTGCTACGCGCTCTCCTTCGACTACGGCCAGCGGCACGACCGCGAGCTGGAGTCCGCGCGGCGGGTGGCGGCGGCCCTGGGCGCCAAGGAGCACCTGGTCCTGCGCCTGGATCTGCGGGCGATCGGCGGCTCCGCCCTGACCGCCGACATCCCGGTGCCCAAGGGCCGGAGCCACGAGGCCATGAGCTCCGGCATCCCGGTGACCTATGTCCCGGCGCGGAACACCATCTTTCTGAGCCACGCGCTGGCGTGGGCGGAGGTGCTCGAGTCGCAAGACATCTTCATCGGTGTAAATGTCTATGACAGCAGCGGATATCCAGACTGCCGGCCCGAGTTCATCGAGGCCTTCCAGCGCCTGGCGAACCTGGCCACCAAGGCCGGGGTCGAAGGCCGGAGCCGGCTCACGATCCACGCGCCGCTGATCCGGCTCACCAAGGCGCAGATCGTCCAGCGCGGGGCCGAGCTCGGCGTGGACTTCGGCCTCACCTGGTCCTGCTACGCGCCCGAGCCCGACGGCCGGGCGTGCGGGCTCTGCGACTCCTGCCTGCTCCGGCAGAAGGGCTTCGCCGAGGCCGGCCTGCGCGACCCCGTGCCCGCCGCCCACTAGGTCGCCCCGACCCGTGTCCGAGCCCGGCGATATCCTGAGCCGCTTCCCGCGCGAGCGGACGTGGCTGCTCCCCGCGCTGCACGCGCTCCAGCACCGGGACCGCTGGCTCTCCCCCGCGGCGCTCGAGGAGGCCGGGGACCACCTGCGCGTGCCGAAGAGCGAGGTGTATGGTGTCGCCACGCACTACCCCGAGTTCCGGCTGACCCGGCCGGGCCGGCGCGTCGTGCGGGTGTGCGTGGGGCTCTCCTGTCGCGTTCGTGGCGGGCTCGACGTGCTCACGGCCTGCGAGCGGAGGCTCGGCATCGCCGCGGGCGCGACCACCGCCGACGGGGCGGTCACGCTCGAGCGGCTCGACTGCGCCTTCGACTGCGCGATGGCGCCGGTGGTGGAGGTGGAGGGTGAGCATCGTGGGCGGGTGGAGCCCGGCGCGGTCGAGGCACTGCTGGTCGCGCCCCCTCACCCTGCCCTCTCGCCCTCCGGGGAGAGGACCGGGGTGAGGGGCCCCGCGCCCGACCTCACCCTCGTGGTCGGCGCGGGCACCTGCGGCCTCTCGGTCGGCGCGGCCGACACGCTGCGCGCCCTCCGCGACGAGGCCGCGCGCCGCGACCTCCCGGTGCGCGTGATCGCCGGCGGGTGCAACGGCATGTGCTGGGCCGCGCCGGTGGTCACCGTGCTGCGCGGCAACGAGGCCCCGCGCGTCGTCGCGCAGGTCACCGCCGGCCAGGCGGCGGCGCTGCTCACCGCCGCGGCCACGGGCGCGATCGCCGAGCACGCCGACGTCACCGCCTTCCTCGCCGGCCAGCGACGCGAGCTGATGAGCCGCTGCGGCGTCACCGACCCGGGCGACATCGCCGACGCGATCCGGCGCGGCTCGTACGAGGCGCTCACGCGCGCCCTGGCGGCGGCGCAGCCGGACGATGTGATCGAGACCATCAAGCGCGCGGGGCTGCGGGGCCGGGGCGGCGCCTATTTCCAGGCCGCGCTCAAGTGGGACGGCGCGCGCCGCGCCGGCGGGTCGATCAAGTACCTGATCGTCAACGGCGAGGAGGGCGAGCCGGGCATCTTCAAGGACCGGCACCTCCTGGAAGGCGATCCTCACCGGCTCCTGGAGGGCGCGCTGCTGGCCGCGTACGCGGCGGACGCCTCGCGCGTGATCCTCTACATCCACGGTGAGGCGCACCTGGCCGCGCGGCACGTCGAGCGCGCGCTGGAGCAGGCCCGCGCCGCGGGCTTCGTGGGCGAGCGCGTGCTCGGCAGCGAGTTCTCGGTCGCGGTCGAGATCCGGCGCGGCGCGGGCGGGTTCGTCCTGGGCGAGGAGACCGCGCTCATGGAGTCGCTCGAGGGGCGCCGCGCGATGCCCCGGCCGAAGCCGCCGTTCCCGACCGAGTCGGGCGTCTTCGGCCGGCCCACCGTCATCAACAACGTCGAGACGCTGTTCACCGTCCCGCTGATCCTCGGCCGCGGCGCCGCGTGGTGGACCGGCCTCGGCCGCGGTCACGGCACCAAGGTCTTCGGCCTCTCCGGGCACGTGGCGCGGCCCGGCGTGATCGAGGCGGAGCTCGGCCTGACGCTGCGCGATCTGCTCGAGGGCATGGGCGGCGGGGCCCCGGACGATCGCCGGGTCACCGCGGTGGCCCTCGGCGGCCCCTCCGGCATCCTCGTGCCGCCGCGTCGCTTCGACGAGCCGCTGGCGCCCGGCGGCAACCCGAATCCCGGCACCGGTGGGGTCGCGGCGCTGCACGCCGGGGTCGGGGTGGCCGAGGCGGTGCGCGTGCTGCTCGACTTCAACACGCGCGAGTCCTGCGGCAAGTGCACGCCGTGCCGCGAGGGCACCGCGCGGCTGCGCGACATGCTCGACGGCCGCGCGCCGGTGGACCGGCAGGCGGTGGCCGAGCTGGCCGACGTGGTGCGCGTGGCCTCGCTCTGCGGCCTCGGTCAGGCCGCGCCGCTCTCCATCCTCTCCGCGCTCGGCGAGTTCCCCGGCGAGCTCTAGGGCAGCGCGCGGGCGGGCTGGCCGATGTAGTCCGCGCGCGGCCTGATCAGCCGGTTGTCGGCGTACTGCTCCATGATGTGCGCGCACCAGCCGGCCACCCGGCCGACCGCGAAGATGGACGTGCAGAAATCGGGCGGGATGCCCAGCGCGTCGTAGACCACCGCCGAGAAGAAGTCCACGTTGACCGGCAGGCTGGTCCGCGCCTTCATCGCGTCGTAGAGCCGCTCCGCCACCTCGAAGAGCTTGCCGCGCCCGGTGGCCTCCGCCATGGACTTGGCCATCCCGCGCAGCACCCGGGCCCGCGCGTCGTCCACCTTGTAGACGCGGTGGCCGAAGCCGGGCATGCGCGACTTGGGGTTCGCGCGATCCCGCTTGGAGAGCGCGGCCCGCGCGCCGATCCGCGCCTCCACGAAGGCCTCGGCCCGCTCCGGCTCGGCGATCTCGAGCAGCATCGCCAGCACGTCCTCGTTGGCCCCGCCGTGACGCGGGCCCTTGAGCGTCGAGATGGCCGCGACCACCGCGGAGTGCATGTCGGCCACCGTGGCCACCGCCACGCGCGCCGCGAAGGTGGAGGCGTTGAACTCGTGGTCGGCGTGCAGCGTGAGGATCACGTCCAGGATGCGCGCGACCTCCGCGGACGGCTCCTTGCCGTCGAGCATGAAGAGGAAGTTCGCGGCGTGGGAGCCCTCGGGCCGCGCGGCCACCGGCTCGCGGCCGGTGCGGATGCGCTGCCAGGCGGCCACCGTGGCCGGCACCAGGTTCATCAGGCGATAGGCCTTGCGCAGGTTGGCGGCGGGCTCGTCGGAGCGGACGTCCGGATCGGACGCGGCGGCCAGCGACACCGCGGTGCGCAGCGCATCCAGCGGATGGCAGTCGCGCGGCAGTCGGCGCAGCAGATCGAGCACGGGCGGCGGCAGCGGCCGCGTCTCCGCGAGCCGCGCCGCGAACTCCGCGCGCTCTGCCGCCGACGGCAGCTCGCCTACCCAGAGCAGCCGCGTGGTGTCCTCGAAGCTGGCCGCTCGCACCAGGTCCGCGATCTCGTAGCCGCGGTAGTAGAGGCGGCCGGCCTCCCCGTCCACCCGGCAGATCGCCGACCGCGCCGCGATGATGTCCTCGAGCCCGTCCTTGTACGCCGCCACCGCCGTCGTCATGGCTTTCGCCCTCCCTGGTTGATTATAGTTGATTTAGATTGATTAGACCAGACGGAGCCTGACAATACCGGGCCCGGCCGGCGGGGGGCTGCTAGCATGGGGGTATGGTGATGATCGACGGCGACGAGTACCTGACGGGGGACGAGGCGGCCGGCCTGCTCGGCGTGAAGCGCGAGACGCTCTACGCCTACGTGAGCCGCGGGCTGCTGAAGAGCTACCGCCAGGGCATCAAGCGGCAGCGCCTGTACCGGCGCGCGGAGATCGAGGCCCTGCTCCGCCTGGCCCCCTCGATCGCCGCCGATCCGGGCGCGGCACCCGAGGGCCGCGCGCCCCAGCCGGTCGAGGTCCCGCTCGCCGAGTCCTGGATCAGAGAGTAGCTCGGCGCGATCGGCTCGATTCGGTCGCGGTCAGCCCGGCGAGGGGGGTATGTCCCGCTGGACGTCGCGCCGGTCTGGCTCCGGCTCCCCCGGTGGCGCCATCGGCCCCGGCGTGCGCACGGCGAGATAGACGAGTCCGGCGAAGCCAAGGACCAGAGCCACCAGGACGAAGACATCCGCCGGGCCTGCCCACCAGACGCGGATCGCCACCAGGGCCGTGACGAGGGGGACGAGCCACCACAAATGCTTCATCTCAAGCACCTCACTCCTGGAACGCGGCCAGCGCCTCCTGGAGCCGCTCCGCCTCCGGGTCCTCCGCGACCACCGAGCGAAGGAAGCGCGCCCCGCACGGGCAGATGACGGCCAGGCGGAACCCCTGGTCGATCGGCTTGGTGGCGCCCCGCAGCACCCCGCATTCGCGATGCGTCAGGACGAAGCCGCGCAGCTCGGCGTAGACACCCATCGTGGTGGGTAGAGTAACAAACCCCGAGGGCCCCGGCACGGGCCCGCGTGTAGAATGAGCATGCGATCGGGACTGATGGGGTCTCCGATGAACGCCACGACCGTACACGTCACCGTCGACGAATCCGCAATCGAGGTCCCGGCCGGCGCCACGGTGCTGGATGCCGTGAACCGCCTGGGCATCGCGCTGCCGCAGCTCTGCAAGGACCCGGACCGCGCGCCGCTCGGCGCGTGTCGCACCTGTCTCGTCCACGTCGAGGGCCAGCGCGGCGTCCCCGCGGCCTGTCACCTCCCCGCGCGGGACGGGATGGTCGTCAGCACCGGCCATCCGGAAGCGGTGCGCGCGCGGCGCGCGGTGCTCGATCTCACGCTCTCCATGCTGACGCCGGCGGCGGCCCGCGACGGCTTCGGGCAGCTCGGCGCGGCCGCGGGCCGGCACGATCTGACGCGCGCCGGCTACCCGGCGCATCACCGGTTCGAGACCGACGCATCCAAGTCCTTCTTCGTGCTCGACCGGGAAGCGTGCATCCTGTGCGGCCGCTGCACGGTGGCGTGCGGCGACGTCCAGCACATCGGCGCCATCTCGCTGGCCGGCCGGGGCCACGACGCGCACGTCGGCGTGTTCGCCGACGGCGCCATGGCGTCGTCCGTCTGCACCTCGTGCGGGCAGTGCGTGGCCACCTGCCCCACCGGCGCGCTCCGCCCCAAGGAGGAGCCGTCCCCCATCGTCCGCCGGGTCGAGACCACCTGTCCCTACTGCGGTGTAGGCTGCGGCATCACGCTCCGGGTGCGCGCCGACGAGCGGCTCTCGATCATGGCCGACGACGTGCCCGCCAACAGCTCGAGCCGCGGCACGCTCTGCGTGAAGGGCCGCTTCGCCACCGGCTTCGTGCATTCGCCCGACCGCATCACCTCGCCGCTGATCAAGCGCGACGGGCGCTGGCAGGAGGCGAGCTGGGACGAGGCCCTCGACGCGGCCGCCGACGGGCTCGCCCGCAACCGCGGCCACTTCGGCGCGCTCGCCTCGGCCAAGGCCACCAACGAGGACGGCTTCGTCATCCAGAAGCTCACCCGCGTGGTGATGGGCACCAACAACGTGGACCACTGCACGCGGCTCTGCCACTCGCCCTCGGTGGAGGCCATGCTGGTCTCGATGGGCTCGGGCGCCACCTCGAACTCCTACCAGGACTACGAGGAGGCGGGCTGCCTCATGGTGATCGGCGCGGACGCCTCCGCCAACCACCCGGTCATCGCGATCCGCTTCCGCCGCGCGGTGGCGCACGGGGCGCGCCTCATCGTGGTGAACCCCAAGCGGGTGGATCTCTGCGACCAGGCCGATCTCTGGATCCGCCAGCAGCCGGGCACCGACGTGGCCCTCTTCAACGCGATGGCGCGCGTGATCCTCGACGAGGGGCTCGCCGATCTCGACTTCATCCGCTCGCGCACCGAGGGCTTCGACGCGTGGGTCCGCTCGCTCGATCCGTACACGCTGGAGCACGCCGAGGCGGTCACCGGGGTGGCGCGGGAAGATATCGCGCAGGCCGCCCGCTGGTACGCGCGGCCGCCGTTCGCGGGCTCGTGCCTGATCTGGGGCATGGGCATCACCCAGCACATCAACGGCACCGCCAACGCCCACGCGGTGCTCAACCTCTCGCTCGCCGCCGGACAGATGGGTTTCCCGGGCTCCGGCATCTCGCCGCTGCGCGGGCAGAACAACGTGCAGGGGTGCGGCGACGCGGGCTGCATCCCGACCAACCTACCCGGTTATGCCGGCTACGGCGCGGGCGATCTCGACCGCTTCGAGCGGGTGTGGGGCGTACGCCCGCCGGACGAGCAGGGCCTGGTGGTCACCGAGATGGTGGAGGGCTGCCTCGACGGCCGCGTGCGGGCCATGTACGTGGTCGGCGAGAACCCGCTGCTCTCGGAGCCCGACCTCCACCACGCCGAGAAGGCCATCCAGCAGCTCGACTTCCTCGTGGTGCAGGACCTGTTCATGCACGAGACCGCCGAGCACGCCCACGTGTTCCTGCCCGCCGCCGCCTTCGCCGAGAAGGACGGCACCTTCACCAACTCCGAGCGGCGCGTGCAGCGGATCCGCCGGGCCATCGCTCCGCCGGGCCAGGCGCGCCCCGACTGGTGGATCGCCTGCGAGCTGGCCAAGCGCACCGCGCGGCGGCTCGGGACGACCGTGACCGGCTTCGACTACCGGCACCCCTCCGAGATCTTCGACGAGATGGCGAGCCTCTGGCCGAGCGTCGGCGGCATGTCCTACGCGCGGCTCGAAGACGGTGGGCTGCAGTGGCCGTGTCCGAGCCCCGAGCACCCCGGCACCCGCTACCTCTACGGCGAGTCGTTCCCGCGCGGCAAGGGGCGATTCGTGCCGGTGACCCAGACCGCGACCGCCGCGGAGCTGCCGGATCCGGACTACCCCTACCTGCTGAATACCGGCCGGCTCCTCTACCACTGGCACGGCGGCACCATGACCCGCCGGGTGCAGGGCCTGCTCGAGCTGGCGCCGCGCCTCGAGGTCGCGGTGCACCCCAGCGACGCGCGCCGCCTGGGCGTGGGGGACGGGGCCGCCCTGCGCGTGGTCTCCCGGCGGGGTGAGCTGACCGCCTGCACCCGGGTGACGGAGGCGGTCCGGCCGGGCGCGATCTTCGTGCCGTTCGTCAAGCTCGCGGACTCGGCGGCCAACTTCCTGACCAACGCCGCCTTCGACCCCTCGGCCAAGATCCCGGAATACAAGGTCTGCGCGGTCCGCCTCGAGCGGATCTGATACACTCCCGCTCCCGGTCAGACGGGGGCGACGGCCTCGCTGAGGAACCCATCCAGCACCGTCGCGAAAGGCAGCGGCGCATCGAGCACCAGATGATGATACGTGCCGGGAATCTCCACCAGCCGGGCGCGACGCAGGCGCGTCAGCATGTCCGCGGCCATCTCGCGCGGCAGGATCGGCGAGTGCTCACCGCGCACGAGCAGGGTCGGCGCGGTGATGCGCTCGAGCAGGGCCCAGCCGTCGGTCGGCCGGCGGCGGCCGTTGCACGCGGGGTCGAAGCGATAGAGGAAGCGGCCGCCGCGCTCGGCGATCCCCTGCCGGGCCAGGTGCTCCAGCAGGCGCGGGTCGGCCACGGTCTCGCGCGGGAGCAGGCGAAAGCTCTTGAGCGCGGACGCGAGCGTCTCGTGGCGCATGGGCCCGCGGTCGCCACGGCGGTGCATGGTCTGGAGGCGCTCGGCCGGGATCGACGGGCGGCTGTCCACCACGACCAGGCGCTCGACTCGATCCGGATGCCAGGCGGCGAAGCCCATCGCGTTGTGGCCACCCATCGAGTGCCCGATCACGGTCATCCGCGGCCAGCCCATGGCGTCCGCCACGCCGACCAGGTCGGCCGCGAAGTCCTCCGTGGCGTAGGCGGGCTCCGGGGCCCACTCGCTGGCCCCGTGGCCTCGCTGGTCTAGCGAGAGCACATGGAAGCGATCAGCGAAGGGTGGCACGACCCGGTCGAACCAATGGGCGTGAGCCGAGCCGCCGTGCAGGAAGCAGAGCGCCGGCCGGCCGGGCTCGCCCCATTCCAGGGCGCTCAGGGTCAGCCCGCCCACCACGAGGGCTCGGCTCCGGGCGGTCTCGCAGGCGAAGCGGAGGGGGTCGGTCATCCGCCGCATTGTACCGGCGGGCCTCGCGATTGTGACCATCTGCGTTGTCACCTGGCGGACTTTGTCAGCCGGTGGACACGGGCCGAGCGCGGCCCGAGGGAGGGGGACCACGTTTTCAGTCACTTGCCGGGACGGGGACATGGCAAGCGGGTTGCTCATAACTCGCGTGCACATTGCGGATCATTGGCACAATTCGTTTGGCCGCACGAACCCCTTACCCGAATAATCTGAGACCGAACAATGAACGATAGCGCCTCTCCCCGCTCGCTCTCCTGGACCTCGCTCGTTCTCCTTACGCTGCTGGCCGCCCTCATCGAGGCGACGATCCTGTTCCCCTCCACGTTCTCGCCGACGACGCGCTTCGCGGCCGCCCTGTCGTGGGACGCGAGCCGACACGACTACCCGACGCCGGAGACGCTCGCCACCGAGACGCCCGCGAGTTCCGAGGCCGTCTCCCCGGCCACCCCGGCGGCACCGACGCCGGCCGCGCAGCCGCCGGCTCCCGCCGCCCCGGCCGTACGCCGCG
>DATFGS010000003.1:0-9148 GCA_035249225.1 Candidatus Methylomirabilota bacterium
GGCTTGCCGGTGGAGCCCGAGGTGTACAGCAGGTAGAGCATGTCCTCGGAGTCCATCTTCTCGGGCGCGCAGTAGGCGGGCGCGTCCTTGAGGAAGTCGTCCCACCAGATGTCGCGCCCGGCCTGCATGCTGATCTCCTGGCGGGTGCGCTTCAGCACGATCACCGTGTCCACGTCGGGGCACTCTCGGAGCGCCTCGTCCACGTTCTTCTTGAGCGCCACGGTCCCGCCCCGGCGGAACCCGCCGTCGGCGGTGATCAGCACGCGGGACTCCGCATCGTGGATGCGGTCGCGCACGGCCTCGGGGGCGAACCCGCCGAAGATCACGCTGTGCGGGGCCCCGATGCGGGCGCACGCGAGCATGGCGATCGGCAGCTCCGGCACCATCGGCATGTAGATGGTTACGCGGTCACCCTTCTTGACTCCGCGCCGCTTGAGCGCGGCCGCGAACCGATTGACCTCCCGGTAGAGATCCCAGTAGGTGAGCACCCGGCTGTCGCCCGGCTCGCCTTCCCAGATGATCGCGGCCTTGGTCTTGCGGGCGGTGGCCACGTGGCGATCGAGGCAGTTGTAGGCCACGTTCAGCTTGCCGCCCACGAACCACTTGGCGTTGGGCGCCTTCCACTGCACCACCGTCTTCCAGGGCTTGAACCAGTCGAGCTCCTTGGCGAAGCGCTCCCAGAAGCGGGCCGGGTTCTTGGCCGCCTCCTTGTACACCGCCGCGCTCTTGACGTTGGCGCGCTTGACGAACTCCTTCGGCGGAGGAAACTTCCGCTTCTCTTTCAGGAGAGCTTCGACGGCGCTGCTGCCCTTGGTCTCGCTGGCCATGTGGGGGACCTCATTCTCGGGTGAGGATCGGCGCCTCGGCGCGCCGTTCCTCTTCTAAACCATCCGCGTGGCAACTTCAAGGGAGTAAGATCCCCGCGTGCCGACCGCGCTGCCGCTCTACACCGTGCTGCCCTTCGTCGCGATGCTCCTCGCGATCGCCCTCTTCCCGCTGTGGCTGCCACACTGGTGGGAGTCCAACCGGACCAAGCTGGCGGTGTCCGCCGCGCTGGGGACGCCGGTGCTGGTGCTCTACCTGGCCCGGCAGCCGGGCGCGCTCGTGCACATGGCGACCGACTACGTCTCGTTCATCGTCCTGCTCGCCGGGCTCTACGTGATCGCGGGCGGCGTCCTCCTCACCGGCGACCTGGAGGCCACGCCCCTGGTCAACACCGCCTTCCTGGCCACCGGCAGCCTGCTCGCCTCCCTCGTCGGGACCACCGGGGCGTCGATGCTGTTGATCCGGCCGCTGCTGCAGACGAACCGGGAGCGGGCGCGGGTCACCCACACCGTCGTGTTCTTCATCTTCCTGGTCTCCAACATCGGGGGCATGCTCACCCCGCTGGGCGATCCCCCCCTCTTCCTCGGCTACCTCCAGGGCGTCCCGTTCGCCTGGACCCTGCGCCTGTGGCCGCCCTGGCTCACCATGACCGCATCGCTCCTGCTGCTCTACTACGTCTGGGACACCCGCCAACACGCCCGCGAGACGCGGGCGGCGCTCCGGCGCGATCGGACCCAGATCGAGCCCCTCCGGATCCGGGGCGTGCTGAACGGGCTCTGGCTCGCGGGCGTGGTGGCCGCGGTGGCCTTCCTGCACGCGCCGGGGCGCGAGGTCGCGATCGCGGCCCTGGCCGCGATCTCCTGGTGGCGAACGCCGGCCGCGATCCGCCGGGCGAACCAGTTCACCGCGGCGCCGATGGTGGAGGTGGCGGTGCTCTTCCTGGGGATCTTCCTCACCATGATCCCCGCGCTGGAGCTGCTCCACGTGCGCGGCGGGGAGCTCGGGGTGCGGGAGCCCTGGCAGTTCTTCTGGACCGCCGGCGCGCTCTCCTCGTTCCTCGACAACGCGCCCACGTATCTCACCTTCCTCGCGCTGGCCCAGAGCCTGGGGCTGCCCGCGGAGGTGGTGGGGGTGCCCCACGTGATCCTCGCCGCGATCAGCGTGGGCGCGGTGGCGATGGGGGCCAACACCTACATCGGCAACGCCCCCAACTTCATGGTGAAGGCGATCGCAGAAACGGCGGGGGTCCGGATGCCGAGCTTCTTCGGCTACATGGCCTACAGCGGCGCGGTGCTGCTGCCGCTCTTCGCGATCGTGACGCTTCTCTTCTTCTAGGCGGGCGGAGGGTCCGCCGGCGCGGAGCGGCGCAGGCCGTAGCGCTGCATCTTGTCGGAGAAGTTCTTGGGATCCATGTCCGCGTGCTTGGCTGCGGCGGTGAGCTTCCCCGCGTGGCTCTTGAGCAGCCCGTCGATGTAGGCGCGCTCGAAGTCCTCCACCACCCGGGCCTTGGCGTCCCGGAACGGCAGGGAGAGATCCACCGGGGCGTGCGCGCCGGTCGGCGCGAGAAAGCGCTCCAGGTCCGCGAGGACGTCGCCGGTGGCCACGATGACCGCGCGCTCGATGACGTTCTCGAGCTCGCGCACGTTGCCCGGCCACGGATACCGCATCAGGGCCCCGAGGCTCTCGGGCGAGATCTCGCGCACCGTCCGCTTGATGCGGCGGGACGCCTGCTCCACGAAGTGACGGGCGAGCAGCGGGATGTCCTCGGGGCGCTCGCGCAGGGCGGGCACCCGGACCGGCATGACCGAGAGCCGGTAGAAGAGGTCGCGCCGGAAGGTCCCGTGCTCGACCTCCACCTGGAGATCCTTGTTGGTGGTGGCGATGAAGCGCACGTCCACGTCCACCGAGCGGTCGGCGCCCACCGAGGTCACCTTCTTCTCCTCGAGCGCGCGCAGGAGCTTGCTCTGCAGGTGCAGCGGCATCTCCCCGATCTCGTCGAGGAGCAGGGTGCCCCCGTTGGCCATCTGGAAGTGGCCGCGCCGGTGCTCGGTCGCGCCGGTGAAGGCGCCCCGCCGGGAGCCGAACAGCTCGGACTCGAAGAGCTCCGCGGGGATCGCCGCGCAGTTCACCGCCACGAACGGCCGGTCGCGCCGGCCGCCCGAGAAGTGGATGGAGCGCGCGAGCAGCTCCTTGCCGACCCCGGTCTCCCCGTGGATGAGCACGGTGGTATCCAGATCCACCACCGAGCGCAGCAGGTCGAACACCGCCTGCATGCCCGCGCTGGCCGCCACGATGTTGCCGAAGGTGAAGCGCTCCTGGTTGCGCCGGATCGTCCGGCGGTTCGCCGACTTCAGCTCCTGGAACTCGATGGCCCGGCGGATCACGAGCAGGAGCTCGGCCGCCTCGAAGGGCTTCACCAGGTAGTCCTCGGCGCCGAGCCGCATCGCCTCGACCGCCGACTCGATGGTGCCGTAGGCGGTCATGACCACCACCGCGAGGTCCGGATGGTCCGCCTTGACCTGCCGCACCAGCTCGACCCCGTCCATCCCGGGCAGCCGGCGGTCGGTGAGCACCACGTCCACGTCCTCCGCCTTGAGCGACTCCAGCGCCTCCTCCGCGGAGTGCACCGGGACCACCTCGTAGCCCTTCAGCTCCAGCGTGCGGTGGAGCGGGCGGAGAAAGACCTCGTCGTCCTCGACGAGCAGGAGCCGTCGCTTCATGGAGTGCCTCCAGCCACCGGCTGGGCCGCGCCCACCGCCGGGAATGAGATGCGAACCCGCGTGCCGCGACCCGGCGCGCTCTCGACCGCGATGTCCCCCGCGTGGAGGTCCACGATCTTCTTGACGATGGACATGCCGAGACCGGTGCCCGAGGGCTTGGTGGTGAAGAAGGGCAGGAAGATCTTGTCGCGGTCCTCCGGGGCGATCCCGACCCCGTCGTCCACGACCTCGACCACCGCGCGGTCGCCCTCCGTGAAGAGATCCACCGTGACGCGCCCGGCGCCGCGCCGCGGCTCGATGGCCTCCAGCGCGTTCTTCATGACGTTGGTGAAGACCTGGCGGAGCTTCTGACCGTCCACCGCTGCGACCACCTCGCGCTCGAGCCGGCCGTAGCCAACCTGGACGCCCCGCGCCCGGCCCTCGCTCACCGCCGCCTCCACCACCGGGTCCAGGATGCGCGCCAGCTCGTACTCGTTGCGCTCGAGCCGCGCGTCGCGCGTCCAGTCGAGCAGGTTGTTGATGATGCCCTCGATCTCCCCGATGCCGGACAGGATGGAGCGGGCCATCTCCTGCGACAGCGGGCTGCCGTCCACGTCCGGCGAGGACAGGAGATTCGTGGCCATCTTGATCCCGCCCAGCGGGTTGCGGATCTCGTGGGCGACCCCCGCCGCCATCTCGCCGAGCGAGGCCAGCTTCTCGCGGTGGATGAGCCGCCGCTGCGTCTCCACCTGCTCGGTGAGGTCGTGGAGCACGCCCACCGTGCCCATCCGCTGGCCGCGGTCGTCGAAGAGGGCGGTCAGGGCCAGGTGGGCCGGGAACACGTCGCCCCGCTCCCGGCGTCCCGTCACCTGCCCGCTCCAGCCGCGGCCCACCTCGAGCGCGGCCACGATGCCGCCCGCGCCGCCCCGCTCGTCGAGCGCGAGCAGATCCGGGTACCGCAGCCGGCTCACCTCGAAGAGCTCGTAGCCGAGCAGGCGGCGCCCCGCCGGGTTCATGGTCACGAGCCGCCCGGTGGTGTCCGCGGTGAAGATGCAGTCGTCCACGCTCTCGACCACCGAGGCGAGCAGCCGCTCCCCGCGCTTGACCTCCTCCTCGGTGACCCGCAGGGACTGCTCCATGCGCTGGAAGGACGTGACGAGCTCCTGGGCCTCGTCCTTCGAGATCGTGAAGTGGTCCTCCACGATGATGCGCGCGGCCGCCGCACCCAGGGACGCGGCGAGGAGGCGCTCGAAGCGGATGCGCATCTCGAGCAGCTCGGGCACCGAGAGATCGGCGGGGGCCTTGGCCCCGAACAGCTCGCCGACGATGGCCTCCGCGTCCTCGTCGCCCACGTAGTGGTGGACGAGCCGCTCGATCTCCGGCGCGGACAGGATCGCGGGCGCGCCGGGGGCCGGCTTGTCCTCGGCCGCCACCCCCACGAAGGCGGCGGCCTGGGCCCGGTCGTCGGCGTCCTGCTCGGTGAGCAGCGACACCACCACGAAGAGCCCCACGTTGAAGAAGAAGGACCAGAAGACTCCGTGGCTGATGGTGTCGAGCCCTTCAAGCCCGAGGAACGCGGTGGGGCGCAGCAGCCATAGACCCAGCGGTCCGTTCGACAGGAACGAGTGGCCGAGGATCTCCTCCTTGCCCAGGGCCGGGAGGATGAGCGTGTAGAACCAGACGAAGAAGCCGGCCGAGATCCCCGCGTAGGCGCCCCGGCGATTGCCGCGGCGCCAGTAGAGACCGAGCAGGATGGCGGGCGCGCACTGAGCCACCGCGATGAAGGACAGCAGCCCCATCTCCACCAGCAGGAGCTGGCCGTGCTCCATGCGCGCCCACGCGAAGCCCAGCGCCACCACCGCCAGCATCGCGAGCCGCGTGTAGAAGAGGGTGATCCAGTAGATGTCCTCCATGCGCCGGCGCCGCAGCAGCATGGGCAGGATGATGTCGTTGGTGATCATCTTGGACAGGGCGAGCGAGTCCACCACGATCATGGCGGTGGCCGCGGAGAAGCCGCCCAGGAACACGAGCACCGAGGTGAGCTGGCTGTCGAAGGACAGGGGCAGGCGGAGGATGAACCCGTCGGCCTGCGCGCCCGCCTCCGGGAAGACGAGGAGGCCCGCGAAGGCGATCGGCAGCACGAAGATGTTGATCAGGAACAGGTAGAGCGGGAAGGACCACGAGACCGCGTTGACATCGCGCACACGCTGGTTCTGGACGACCAGCACGTGGAACTGCCGCGGCAGGAACATCACCGCCAGCATGGAGATCACGAGCATGGCGGTCCAGCGCGCGTAGGAGGCGGTGCCCGCCTGGTCGAGGGTGAGCAAGCGCGACAGGTCCGGATTCCGCGCCACCTGACCGAAGAGATCGGCGAAGCCGCCGAAGAGCCCCCACGTCACGTAGACCCCGACCAGGAGGAACGCGAGGAGCTTGACCACCGACTCCACCGCCACCGCGGTCATGAGACCGGTTTGCCGCTTGGTGAAGTCGAGGTTGCGGGCGCCGAACAGGATGCCGAACAGCGCGAGCGTCACCGCCACCACCAGGGTCGGGTCGAAGACCTCGAGCACCGACTCTTCGCGGAGGATCATCCGGAACGACGCGGACACCGCCTTCAGCTGGAGCGCGATGTACGGGATCATGCCGCAGACGACTAGGGCCGCCACCAGCGTCCCCAGGGGCGCCGACTTGCCGTAGCGGCTCGAGATGAAGTCGGAGACCGAGGTGATGCGCTGCTCCTTGGACACCCGCACGAGCTTGCGCAGCAGCACCGGCCACAGGAGCGCCACGCAGGCCGGCCCCAGATAGATGGTGAGGAACTCGAGCCCGCGGTTGGCCGCCAGGCCCACGCTGCCGTAGAAGGTCCACGCGGTGCAGTACACCGAGGCGGCGAGGACGTAGATCAGAGTGGCCGGCCGGCCGCGGGCCAGGCGCGGGGCGAAGGCCTCCGCCACCGACGCGACCAGGAAGAGGAAGGCTAGGTAGCCGAGGACGATGGAGAGGAGCGCGGTGGGCGACAGGCCGCTCACGGCTCCTCCTCGGGCGCGCGGAGGCGCCGGGCCAGCGCGATCAGGACCGCGACCATGGCGGCCCAGACCGCGAAGAGGTAGAGCACCAGGGCGGGCACCCCCAGGATCAGGACGGGATGGTTGGCGATGGCGAGCAGCGGCCAGACGAGGCACGCCCCGAACAGCAGGAAGCAGGCGACCAGCAGCTCCGCGGCCTTCATTGGCCTCGGAATTATAGCGTAGTCGGAGGGGCTCGGGACGGCCCCTCGGCCCTAGCGGGGTGGGCCGAGGAAGCGGCGGGTGACGAGATCCTGGAATCCCTCCTCGAGCTCGGCGGCGACGTCGCGGGCGACCGTCTCCGCGTCGCCCGGGCGCTCGGCCTCGGGGCCGGGCGCCCAGCCCTCCAGGTACGCCTCGCTCTCGGTGGCGCCGTCCCGCATCGCGAGGGCGTCGATCAGGTCCTGGAAGCGCTGGGAGAGCGGGACGCGAACGGTGTGCTCGCCGTCCATCGCCTCCACCAGCGAGGGCAGGTCGCGCCACTGGATGATCCGGTATCGCGCCATCGCGGCGATATTGTAGCGGAACCGGGCCGCCTTCCCTTGACAACCCAGAAGCCCCCCCGTAGCCTCCGTGACAAGGAGACGCCCATGATCGACGTGAAGACGGCGGACCGGGAGCTGCAGACGTACCTGCGCCCGCAGACGTTCCCGGTGGCGATCCGCATGCTCAAGGCGGGCGAGGAGATCCCGGAGCGCGCGCGCCGGCCCGCCCGCGATTTCAAGAAGCTCTCCATGAGCTGCCAGGTCATCGACATGTCGCGGCGCTACGGCTGGACGATCGCGCTCACCCGCGAGGATCACATCTGCTCGCTCGGCATCACCGCGATCGGCTTCGACAAGCCGCTGCCCATCTACAACGTCGGCACGCTGTGCGAGGGCATGTATACCGAGACGAAGGAGGCGGGCCAGCGCTCCGAGGCCGCGATCGACAAATTCGCGCCCGGCGAGTACCACTGCCTGCTGGTGGCCCCCCTCGACCGTGCCACCTTCGAGCCGCACGTGGTCTGCATCTACGCCAACCCCGCCCAGGTGATGCGGCTGACCCAGGCCGCGCTCTGGAAGCGGGGCGGCCGCCTCACCTCCTCCTTCGAGGGCCGCGTGGTCTGCGCCGACATCGTGGTCACGACCATGCAGACCGGCGAGCCGCAGGTGATCCTGCCCTGCTCGGGCGACCGCATCTTCGGCCAGACCCAGGATCACGAGATGGCGTTCTCCATCCCCTGGGCACGCATGGAGGAGATCGTGGAGGGCCTGCGCGGCACCCACAACGGGGGCATCCGCTACCCGATCACCCAGTTCATGGAGTACGAGGCCAAGCTGCCCGCGCGCTACATGGAGGTGAACAAGCTCTGGGACGCCGAGGCCGGCAAGGCCAAGCTGGTCAATCGCGACCGGGTGGTGGCGGCCTACAAGCGCTCGTTCTCGGACCGGGTGCCGGTCTACCCGATCGTGGCCTCCTTCGCGGGCACGCTCGACGGGCTCAGCATCGAGGAGTACTGCACCAACCCGACGCGGGCCATCACCGCGATGATGAACTACTACGAGCGCTACCAGCCGGACGTGGTCCTCGCCTACAACGACCTCGCCAAGGAGGCGGAAGCCTTCGGCTGCGGCGTCAAGTACTCCGACTACGTCGTCCCCTCGATCGAGACGCACCTGCTCGAGGACAAGGCGGACCTGGCCAAGCTCAAGATGCCCGACCCCTACAAGACCGCGCGGCTCCCCGGCTTCCTCGAGCAGTGCGAGGCCCTCGTGAAGGCGGCGCCACCCGCGGCCACCGGCGCGGTGGCGGTGGGCCCGTGGACGATCGCGATGCTGCTCCGCAACCCGGAGATGATGCTGCTCGACACGTTCGAGGACCCGCAGTTCATCCACGACGTGATGCGCCTGACCACCGACTTCTGCAAGCTCTGGGGCGACGCGATCGTGAAGACCAAGATCGGGCTCTCCTTCTCGGAGCCCACCGCCTCCATCAGCCTGGTCTCGCCCGACAACTACCGCGAGTTCATCGCGCCCTACCACAAGGAGTTGGTGGACCACTTCAAGGCCAAGAAGGTCGGCGTCACCGCCCACATCTGCGGCGTGACCTATCCGATCTTCGAGGATCTCATCGGCTGCGGCTTCACCACCATCTCGTTCGACCTCGACCAGCAGTCGGACCCGTCCCTGCACGTGGACCAGCTCGAGCGGTTCATGCAGGTGGTCAAGGGGCGCGCGGTCGCCATCGGGAACGTCGACGCCACGATGTTCGAGAAGGCCACCCGGGCGCAGATGGAGGCCGAGGTGCGGCGGTGCATCGATACCGCGGCGAAGCACTCGGGCTTCATCCTGTCGACGTCCTGCGAGATCCCGCCGCGCTCGAATCCCGAGATCGTGAAGTGGTTCATGGATGCGGCCCACGATCTCGGGCGCTACGAGAACATTCTCTAGCCGGAGGGGGCAAAGAAGAAGGGGCGCGGTGAGTGATCACCGCGCCCCTTGTCGTATCCGGTCGGTGCTAGCGGGCTACCAGCGGAACGGCTTCTTGGAGGGCGGAACGCCGTAGGCGCCGCGA
>DATFGS010000004.1:0-7435 GCA_035249225.1 Candidatus Methylomirabilota bacterium
CAAGGGCGGCAGCAGCGGGATGACGGTCACCGGGCACCACATCACCCTCGAGGACAACGAGATCTACGAGACGGCGAACAACGCCCTCGCGATCAACCGGGGGAACACGGACTCGCTGGTGATCCGGCGCAATCATATCCATCATACGGGACTGCTGGACCTCGCGGCAGGGACGACCGAGGGCAAGGGCATGCACATCGGCTGCAACGACAACGAGTGCACGGCGTCGAACCACCTGATCGCGGGGAACTACATCCACCACACCCGGGGGACGAACGACGGGGGCAACGACGGGATCGAGGTGAAGGTCGGATCGTACAACGACGTGATCCGCCACAACGTCATCCACGACACCTGGGGACCCGGTACCCCTGGCTTCCGATGTCGGCATCGCCGCCGCGCCGCATGTTCCCGGGCGTACGCAACGTCACCATCGTGAACAACACGCTGCACGGCCACGGCACGTGCCTCTTCATCCGATGGTCGGGCGCGCGGAACGTCACCCTGGCCAACAACGCCGTCTACTGCCCGTCGGCGACCGCCCTGGACGCAAGCCTCGGCGCGGCCGTGGCGGTCGAACTACGTCGCCGGGTCGGGGGCGCGCCTCGACGGCTCGCGCTTCCTCGCCGGCGGCAGCGCCACCGCGGCGTTCGTCGATCCGGCCGGCCGCAACCTGGCCGGCGCAGAACTCGGTGCTCCGGACCACCGCTGCAGCCGGTCTGGCACCCCGACTGGACTTCAACGAGACGGTGCGAACGCCCCCGTTCGACGTCGGCGCCTACCAGACGGACGGTCGCGCTTCCAATCCGGGCTGGCGAGTGGTGGCCGGCTTCAAGCGCATCGGGACGAGTCCGCCGCCACCCACCACGCTCTTCGCCCGTGGGGATGGTGGCGGTGAGCATTTCACGCTAGACTGGCGTCGGTCATGTCCTTCCGCGAGCGCACCACCCGGGTCAACGGCCTCACGCTCCACTATCTCGACTGGGGGCCGGAGAATGCGCCGCCCGTCGTCCTGCTCCACGGGATCACCGGCCACGCGCGGGTCTGGGACCACCTGGCCGAGCGCCTGCTCCCCGGCCGGCGCGTGCTCGCGCTCGATCAGCGGGGCCACGGAGACAGCGACCCCGCGCCCGACGACGACTACCGGGTGGGCACGATGGCCGACGACGTGGCCGCGTTCACGGGCAGCCTCGGGCTCGACCGCTTCGCGCTGCTCGGGCACTCCATGGGCGGGCGCATCGCGATCCAGTACGCGGCCGCCCACGCCGGGCGCCTCGAGCGCCTGATCATCGTGGACATCGGCCCCGACATCGCCCTCGCGGGTCTCCAGCGGGTCCGCGACATGATGGCGCAGTCGCCCGAGCGGATCGAGAGCGAGGAGTGGGCGGTCGAGTACCTGCGCCGCGCCAATCCGATCCAGGACGTGGAGATGCTGCGCCAGCGCGTCCACCACGGGCTCAAGCGCCTCCCCGACGGAGGGCTCACCTGGAAGTACGCCAAGGGGCTGCGCGACATGATGCGCGCGGGCCGGCGCGACGCGGTGGATCTGTGGGAGCCGCTGGGGCGCATCCCCTGCCCGACCCTGGTGGTGCGCGGCGCGGAGAGCGACATCCTCTCGCCGGAGGTCGCCAAGACGATGACCGAGCGCCTGCCCGACGGGCGCCTGGTCGAGATTCCCGGCGCGGGCCACACCGTGCCCGCCGACCGGCCCGACGACTTCGTCGGACACGTGCGCGCCTTCCTCGGCGCCTGAGGATCAGCGGGCGCGGAGCCTGCGCGCGGCCTCGGCCCGCATCTTCTGCATCGCGTGGGTCTCCTGATCGGAGTAGCGCTCCTCGGCCCAGGGATCGGCGTGCATGTGGTAGCCGTTGAGCTCCCAGAAGCCGGGCGGATTGACCTCGAGGAACTCGAAGCCGCGGAGCCACTTGGCGCTCTTCCAGAAGTAGAGCTTGGGCACCACCAGCCGCAGGGGGCCGCCGTGGTCCGGGGTGAGGTCCTGGCCGTCGTGCTTGAGCGCCAGGAGCACGTCGTCGGCGACGAGGTCCTCGAGCGGCAGGTTCGTGGTGTAGTCGGGATCGGCGTGGATCAGGACGTAGCGGGCCTCCGGCTTCACGCGCGCGCGCCGCATGATCTCCCGGATGGACACCCCCTCGAAGCGATTGTCCAGGCGCGACCAGTGCGTGACGCAGTGGATGTCGCAGGTCACCTCGGTGCGGGGCAAGGCCTGGAACTCCTCCCACGTGAAGCTCACCTCCTCCTCCACGAGGCCCCAGCACCGGAACGACCACTTCCGGGGATCGAAGCGCGGGGTGAGGCCGTAGGTGAGCACGGGCCACTTCCGGGTCAGCACCTGGCCGGGCGGGGTGCGCCGGGCCAGCTCGTCGGCGGTTCCACTCATGTCGCGCTCCTCTCGGCGACGAACCGGTAGCCCTGGCCGTGCGCGGTCAGGATGTGCGCCGGCCGCTCCGGATCGTCTTCGAACTTCTGCCGCAGCCTCAGGATATGCGTGTCCACCGTCCGGGTGGTCGGAAACCGCTCGTAGCCCCACACCTCGTCGAGCAGCCGGTCGCGGGTGATCACCTCGCCCGGATGCTCCACCAGGTATCGCAGCAGGTCGAACTCCTTCCGGGTGAGCCGCACCTCGTGGCCGCTCTTGAAGGCCTGCCGCGCTCGCAGGTGCACGCGCACGGAGCCGAAGGCGAACTCCTCGAACTTCTGCCGCGGGCCGGGCCGGCGGAGCACCGCGCGGATGCGCGCCATCAGCTCGCGCAGGCTGAAGGGCTTGGTGACGTAGTCGTCCGCCCCCAGCTCGAGCCCCAGCACGCGGTCCACCTCCTCGCCCCGCGCGGTCAGCATGATCACCGGCACGTCGAGGCCGCGGTGGCGCAGCTCGCGACAGAGGTCCCAGCCGCTCATGCCCGGCATCATGACGTCGAGCAGGATCAGGTCGGGCGCCTCGGAGAGCGCCAGGGCCAGCCCCTTCTTGCCGTCGCCGGCGGTGACGGTCTGGTAGCCCTCGAACTGGAGGTTGTCCTCCAGCCCGCGCAGCATCTCGGGCTCGTCGTCCACGATCAGGATGCGCGGCATGTCAGCGCTCGCCGGGCAGGTGGAGGGTGAAGCGGCTGCCCTCGCCCGGCCGGCCGTCCACCGTCACGCGGCCCCCGTGGGCCTCCACGATGTGCTTGACCAGGGCCAGGCCGACCCCGCTCCCCCGCCGCCCCTGCGTCTCGCTCCGTCCGACGCGATAGAACTTCTCGAAGATTCGCTCCCGTTCCGAGATCGGGACGCCGATGCCGTCGTCGGCCACCTCGACCGCGATCCCGCCGCCGTCCCGGCGGGCCGCCACCCGGATGTGGCGCCGGGCGCCCGAGTACTTCATGGCATTGTCCACCAGGTTGGCCAGCGCCTGCTTCAGGGCGTCCCCGTCCAGCGGCACGTCCGGCAGGTCGGGCTCGATCGCCACGTCCACCGTGAACCCCTGCTGGTGCAGCGGATGCCGGAAGCTCTCGACCACCTCGTGGACGATCGGCTCCATCGGGCCGGCGGCGATGTCGTAGCGCTGCCGGCCGCTCTCGATCCGGGAGAAGTCGAGGACGTTGTCGATCAGGCGGCTCAGCCGCTCGCTCTCGCGCGTGAGCACGCCGTAGTACTCGCGGCGGCGGCGCTCGTCGGGCACCCGGTCCAGCTCGAGCGTCTCCGCGAACATGCGGATCAGGGCGAGCGGGGTCTTCAGATCGTGCGAGACGTTGGCCACGAAGTCCGACTTGAGCCGCGCGATCTCCGACTCGCGCCGCACCAGCCGGTAGGTCGCGACGAGGCCGCCCGCGATCACCACCAGCAGCAGCGCCAGCGCGGCCATGAAGATCATCGCCTGGCGGCGAACCATGTCGCGCGGCGAGAGGCCGGCCGGCTGGTAGAGCGCCACCCGCCAGGCGGGCAGCGCCTCCCCGAAGGGCACGCTGAGCACCGGCTCGGCGCGATCGAGCGACGGGGAGCCGAAGACGGGGCGGCCGCTGCCGTCGAGAATGGCCAGCGATCCGCCAGCCTCCGCCCCGCCGAGCGTCTTCTCGAGAACCTCGCGGTGGAGCGCCTGCGCGTCGCGCCGGAGCCCGACCAGCAGCGGGCCCCGGGAGGAGCCGGGGATCACCGCGGCCAGGATCACGTGACCGCCGACCTCCACGTGGCGCCGGCCGCCCCGGTCCCAGAAGCCCGGGGAGATCTCCGCGCGCAGCGCCGCGACCAGGTCCGCCTCGTCGCGCGTCCAGCCCACCGGGTAGAGCACGCGCCCCTGGCGGTCGAGCACGTAGACCCGGTCGAAGAGCGCGTGGCGGACCTTCCAGGCGTCCACCGCGGCGGGCCCGAAGTCCGGCGCGAGCGCGGTGGCCTGGAGCCCCGCGATCGCGTCCTGCTCGGCCCGCACCACCGCCATCTCCACCTTCTCGGCCGCCATCGCCGCGGAGTCGCGCGCCTGGCTGCGGAGCTCGCGCTCGGCTGCGACCTCCCAGCGGCGGAGCGAGAGATAGCCGAGGGCGGCCAGGACGACGGCGGCGGCGAAGACCGCGCCGAAGATCAGGAGCGGGGCGGGCCGGGCGCCCACCTAGGGCTCGAGGAGGAGGCGCCGGATCAGCTGCTCCATCTCGGAATAGGCCCCTTCGCCGATGTGGGTGAAGCGGACGATGCCCTTCTTGTCCACGATGACCGCGGCCGGCCAGGCCCAGTTGCGGTAGCGGCGCCAGATCGCGAGGTCGTTGTCCTGCACCACCGGGTACGTCACCCCCAGTTCCTTCGTGGCCGCGGTCACCTTCTCGATCGGCTTCTCCCAGGAGAACTCGGGCGTGTGCACACCGACGATGGTCAGCCCCTGACTCGCGTACTTGCCATGCCAGTCCCGCAACTGCGGGATCACGTTCTTGCAGTTGTATCAGCCGTAGGTCCAGAACTCCACCAGCACCACCCGCCCGCGGAGCCCGGCGAGCGAGAGCGGCTCGCTGTTGATCCAGGGTCCGCCGGTGATCTCGGGCGCGGCCTGACCCACCGTCACCTGGATGCGGGCGGCCTCGCCGGGCCCCGCGGCCGCCAGCAGCATTCCCACGGTCAGTGCAAGCGCTCGGATCCGTTTCATCATGCCCCCAGTCTATCCCGGCGACGGCCCGGCCGATGTCACGCCGCTGTCAAATGTGGCTCTATAATGAAGCTCGGCGAGGGGGTGGGCACGGGCCCGCCCTGGAGCACCGGCGCCGGAACGCCCTGAGGTGGGAGCGGGAGGGAAGGACGGCATGAGTGACGACCGGAAGCTGGCGATGTTCATGGATTTCGAGAACATCGTCCGCGGCGTCAAGGAGGCGCAGTACAAGCAGTTCGAGATCAAGCTCGTGCTGGAGCGGCTGGTCGAGAAGGGCAAGATCATGGTCAAGCGGGCCTACGCCGACTGGAACCGCTACGCGGAGTACAAGCGGCCCTTTCACGAGCACGCGATCGAGCTGATCGACGTCCCCCAGAGCCGCTACAGCGGCAAGAACTCCGCGGACATCCGCATGGTGGTGGACGCCATGGACCTGGCCTACGCCAAGACCCACGTGGACAGCTTCGCGCTGGTCTCGGGCGATTCGGACTTCTCCCCGCTCGTGTCCAAGCTGCGGGAGAACGACCGCTACGTGATCGGGCTCGGGGTGAAGTCGTCCTCATCCGAGCTGCTGGTGGGCAACTGCGACGAGTTCATCTTCTACGAGGACCTCATCCGCGAGTCCAAGAAGACGACCGCGCTCCGGGGGCTGCCCGAGAAGAAGGCGGAGGCGTTCGCCCAGCTCATCGAGGCCATCCAGGCCCTGCAGCGCGAGAACAAGGACACGCTGTGGGGCTCCATGGTCAAGCAGACCATGATCCGGAAGAACCCCGCGTTCAACGAGTCCTACTACGGCTACTCGACCTTCTCGAAGCTGCTGGAGGAGGCGGCCAAGCAGAAGATCGTGACGCTGGAGCGGGACGCCAAGAGCGGGACCTACATCATCACGTCGGTCGAGTCCGACCGCGCCGCCTGAGCCCATTGTCCGCGGATGGGGGGAGTGCGGGGGCCATTTCTTGAAGCAGTAGATGGTTGTCAGCGCCGCCGCTCGATGACCTCGACTCGCCCCCGGTCGCTGATCAGCGCGGTCAGGACCCAGCTCACCAGGCTCACGAGCAGCGCGCCCCAGAACGCGGGCCAGAAGCCGGCCACGCGGAAGCCGGAGACGAACACGGAGACGAGCCACAGGCAGAAGGCGTTGAGCACGAGCAGGAAGAGGCCCAGGGTCAGCAGGGTGATCGGAAACGTCAGCACGACCAGGACCGGCCGCACGATCGCGTTGACGAGCCCCAGCAGCAATCCCGCCACCAGGGCGGAGGCGAGCCCGTCGAGCCGGATGCCCGGCACCACGTGCGCGGCCACCAAGAGGCCCAGCGTGTACACGACGATCCGGAGGATGAAGCCCATGGCCCGCGTCCGAGTCTACACCCTCCGCGTGGCGGCCGGCCTGCTCCTCGTTCAGGCCGCGTGGGCCACGCCGGCCGGCGCGCAGGACGCGCCGCGGTTCATCGCCGATCCCATGATGACCAAGGGCCCGGCGACCGCCCCGGTCACGGTCTTCGAGTGGAGCGACTACGAGTGTCCCTTCTGCCAGCGCGCCCAGGACGTCCTGCAGCGGCTGCAGGGTGAGTTCGCCGACCGGGTGCGCTTCGTGTTCAAGGACTTTCCGCTGCGCTCCCACCCCAACGCGCTGCCCGCCGCGATCGCGGCCCGCTGCGCGGGCGCCCAGGGCCGCTACTGGGAATACCACGACCTGCTCTTCGTGGCCCAGCCCGACCTCGCCCGCGATCATCTGATCGGCTACGCGCGGCGGCTCGGCCTCGACACCCCCGCGTTTACCGAGTGCCTCGACAGCGGGCGGTACCGGGACGCGGTCCTGGCCGAGCAGCGCGAGGGCCGGGAGGCCGGGGTGCGCGCCACCCCCACGTTCTTCCTCAACCGGCGGAAGATCGAGGGCGCCCTGCCCCTCGAGGAGTTCCGCGAGGCCATCAAGCAGGCCCTGCGCGACGCCGGCCACTGAGATCACCCGGAAGGAGACCGCTCCCGTGACCACCCCGCCCGCCAGCCACTTCGTGACGACCAGCACCGTGCCCTGGGTCGAGCGCCGGCCCGGCGTCTTCTGGAAGACGCTCTGGGAGGAAGGGCCGCACAAGGCCATCCTCATGCGCTACGAGCCCGGCGCGGTCATCCCCCGCCACCGCCATGTCGGCGACGAGCAGATCTACGTCCTCGAGGGCAGCGTCGCCGACGACACCGGCGTGTGCACCGCGGGCAACTACGCGCGGCGGCCGCCCGGCTGCGTGCACACCGTCACGAGCCCGACCGGCGCGCTCGTCATCGCCATCACCTCCGGCCCCACCGAACCCGTCTAGC
>DATFGS010000005.1:0-1399 GCA_035249225.1 Candidatus Methylomirabilota bacterium
CCGAGCGCCGCCTTCAGGAACGTGACCCCCTCGCGCAGATCCGCGGGCCGGCTGGGCGCCCCGCCCACGTTGGCGACGCCGCTGTGCCCCGCGCCCACGCCCAGGATGGTCCGGCCGCCGGCCGCCGCGTCCACCGAGGCGGCGGCCGACGCGGTGATGGACGGATGGCGCGTGACGAGGTTGGTGACGCAGGTGGCCAGCGCCACCCGCGACGTCGCGGCGGCGGCCAGGGTCATGGCCACCCACGGATCGAGCGCGTTGCCCGGCGTGTCCGCGATGCCGACCAGGTCGAAGCCCAGCTCCTCGCCCCGCCGCGCCATGCGCGCCGTGTACTCCGGCGTGTACGGCCAGAAGAAGAAGCCGAAGCGCATGGCGCCCGCGCTCAGGGCTTGGCGGGGGGATAGTCGCGCGTGTAGGGCGGGGTCTTGAGGAACTCCTCCGGCTTGTAGGTCCAGAACTGCGAGACCGCCGGGTAGGTGTGGATCACGGTGGTGACGAGCTTGCCGCCGACCTTCTCGACCCGCAGCATGTAGACGTTCTCGGTGGGATTGCCCCACTCGTCGAGCTTGATGGGCCCGCGCGGATCCGGCGTGGTCTCGATGGCCCGCCGGATGGCGGCGACGAGCTTCTCGCGGTCCTCGACCTGGCCCCGGAGCGCGCTGGCGGCCTCGGTAATCCAGCGCCCCGAGCTGTACATGATCGCGTGGAAGTAGGCGGGCGTGCGCCCCAGCTTGGCCTCGGCCATCTTCATGAAGGTCTGGTTCGCCGGATTCTGGAGCGTCGGGCTCCAGAGGAGCGATCCCACCACGCCGACCGCCTCGTCGCCCATGCCCCGCAGCGCGCTCTCGTCGATCATGACCCCGGTGCCGATGAGCGGGGTCTTGTCCTTGAGGCCGGACTCGCCGTACTGCTTCACGAAGCGCACCGCCTGGCCGGCCACGAACACCGCGCAGACCGCGTCCACGTCCTTGGCCACCTGCGAGAGGTACGGCGCGAAGTCGAGCACGTTGAGCGGCACCCAGAGCTTCTGGACCACCTTGCCGCCCGCGTCCTCGAAGACGCGCTGGAAGCCGCCCGCCTCCTCGTGGCCGAAGCCGTTGTCCATGGCGATGGTGGCCACGCGGCGGTACTTGAGGGTGCGGGCCGCGTAGTCCCCCAGCGGGTGCATGATCTGGCTCGCCGAGAAGTTGGAGCGCAGGATCCACTTGGCGACCTTGCGCTTGGTGAGGTCGTCCGGGGTGGTGAGGAACAGGGTGGGCAGCCGGTCGCGCTCGATCAGCGGCACCAGGCTGTTGCCCACGTTGACGAGCAGGATGCCGGTCATCACGTGGATCTTGTCGTGGTCGACCAGCTTGCGGTACTTCGCGATCGCGGTGGCCGCGTTGCCCTCGGTGTCCTC
>DATFGS010000006.1:0-10879 GCA_035249225.1 Candidatus Methylomirabilota bacterium
AAGATCGTGGACCGGGAGTTCGACCAGGTGCTGCGGATGTGGATGCCCTACGATAACGGGTTCCTCGTCTTCCAGCCGCACATGCGCAACGGGGCCTCGGCCGCGCTCCGGCGCACCGACGGTTACGGCTCCTCCACCATCGCGCGCGTCTGGCAGGACAAGTAGGGGGCGCGGAGGGCCGGGCCGCGCGCGATGTACAAGTACACGCTCCGCCGGTTCATGCTGGCGGTCCCGGTCCTCCTGCTGTCTTCGCTGATCGTCTTCGGGCTGATGCGCGTCATGCCGGGCGACGCGCTCACCGCCCTCATGGGCGAGTCCGGCAACATCGGCGAGAAGGAGCTGCAGAAGATCCGTCACGATCTCCGCCTCGACCTGCCGTACTGGGAACAGTACCTCCTCTGGCTCTGGCAGATGGTGAGCCTCCGCCCCGGGGACTCGATCTTCACCGGCGAGCCCATCACGACCAGTCTGGCCAAGTCGATCCCGGTCACCCTTGAGCTCGCCGCTCTCGCGATGATTCTTGGGCTGGCGGTCGCCATTCCCATCGGCGTGCTGTCGGCCACGCGGCAGGACAGCGCGCCCGACTACGTGGGGCGGGTGGTGGCGGTATCGGGCCTCTCGCTGCCCGACTTCTGGCTCGGCACGCTCGTGATCACCTTCGCGGCGATCTGGTTCCACTGGATCCCCGCGATCGGCTACGTGAGCTTCTGGGAGTCGCCGCTGCGCAACCTCCAGCAGTTCTTGCTGCCCGCCGCGGTCCTCGGCTACCGTCTCGCCGCCGCGACCATGCGGATGACCCGCTCCACCGTCCTGGAAGTCCTGCGCGAGGACTACGTGCGCACCGCCTGGGCCAAGGGGCTCGAGGGCCGCATCGTGGTCTACAAGCACGCGCTCAAGAACGCGCTGATCCCGGTGGTCACCATCGTGGGCGGCCAGCTCGGGGTGCTGCTGGCCGGGACCGTGATCGTGGAGACGATCTTCGCGCTGCCCGGCATGGGCCGGCTGACGGTGGAGGCGATCCTCTTTCGCGACTACCCGGTCGTGCAGACCAACGTGATGCTGGTGGCGGGCACTCTCGTCACGCTGAACCTGCTGGTGGATCTCACCTACGCGTGGCTCGACCCGCGCATCCGGTACCAGTGAAGGGAGTCCCGCGATGGCCGTGACCGCGCCCGCCGCCCACTTCGAGGCCGAGCCCACCGTCGAGCTGGGTCGCGCGCGCGCGCTCTGGGCCGTCATCCGGCGCAAGCCGCTCGGGGCCATCTCCGCCGCGCTCATCGCGGTGATCGTGCTCACCGCGATCTTCGCCGACGTGCTCGCGCCCTACGACCCGCTCGCCGCCCAGCCGGAGATCCGGCTCGCCTTTCCGAGCTGGGAGCACCCCTTCGGCACCGACGACATCGGCCGGGACGTCCTGAGCCGCGTCATCTACGGCAGCCGCATCTCGCTCTGGGTCGGCCTGCTCGCGGTCGGCATCGGGACGGTCGCGGGCATGATCATCGGGCTCCTGTGCGGCTACTGCGAGGGGCGCACCGATCTCGTGTTCCAGCGGATCATGGACGCCATCCAGGCGATCCCCGGGCTGGTGCTCGCGCTGGCCATCGTCTCGGTGCTCACGCCCAACACCACCAACGCGATGCTCGCGATCGCGATGGTGATCATTCCCGGCAACTCCCGCATCGTGCGCGGGGCGGTGCTGGCCGCCAAGCAGAACCGCTACGTGGAGGCCGCGCAGGCGATCGGCTGCCGCCACCCGCGGATCATCCTGACCCACATCCTGCCGAACGTGACCGCGCCCATCCTGGTCATCGCCTCCATCTGGCTGGGCAACGCGATCCTCATCGAGGCGTCGCTGTCCTTCCTCGGCGTGGGCACGCAGCCCCCCACGCCGTCGTGGGGCCTGATGCTCAGCAGCAGCGGGCGCGCGTTCATGGAGCAGGCGCCGTGGCTCGCGCTCTTCCCCGGCCTCGCGATCAGCCTGGCCGTCCTGGGGTTCAATCTCTTCGGCGACACGCTGCGGGACGCGTGGGACCCGAAGCTCCGTCGAGGCTAGCCCATGCGCGCTCTCGTGTCCCTGATCCTGGCGACCGTCCTCCTGCTCGGCGCCGGCCTCGCCCCCGCGGCGGCCCAGGCCAAGCCCGAAGGCGAGATGCGCTGGGCGCTCTACGTCACGCTCGCGCCCGCCTGGTTCGATCCGGCCGAGGTGGTCGGGGTGCTGACCCCGTTCTGGGTGCTCACCGCGATGCACGACGCGCTCGTGAAGCCGATGCCCGGCAATCTCCTGACCCCGAGCCTGGCCGAGTCCTGGAAGGTGAGCCCGGACGGGCGCGTGTACGAGTTCAAGCTGCGCGAGGGTCTGAAGTTCCACAACGGCGACCCGTTCACCGCCGAGGACGTGCGGTGGAGCTTCCATCGCGCCCGGGGCGCCAAGGTGCTCCAGGAGAAGGTGCGCGACGTCGAGATCGCCGGGCCCTACCGGGTCCGCTTCCACCTGCACGAGCCGTGGCCCGACTTCATGACCTTCTACGGAACTTACGCGACCGGAGCGGGCTGGATCGCCCCCAAGAAGTACATGGAGCAGGTGGGCCCCGACGGCTTCAAGAAGAACCCGGTCGGCCTCGGGCCCTACAAGTTCGTCAGCCACACCCCGGGGGTCGAGCTCGTGATGGAGGCCAACGAGGGCTACTGGCGCAAGATGCCCTCGGTCAAGCGCCTGGTCTACAAGAGCGTGCTCGATTCCAACACCCGGACGGCCATGCTCAAGCGCGGCGAGGTGGACCTCGCCTATCTGCTCGACGCTCCCCAGGCCCAGGACATCAAGAAGGATCCCTCGCTCAAGCTCGCGTTCTCGGGCGGCATCGGGACGTTCTATCTCGACTACTTCGATCAGTGGGATCCGAAGTCGCCGTGGCACGATCGGCGGGTGCGGCTGGCCGCCAGCCACGCGCTCGATCGTCAGGCGCTCAGCGAGGCGGAGACGCTCGGCGCCTCCCGGCCCAACGGCAGCCTGATCCCGCGGAAGTTCGAGTTCGCGCTGCCGCTCGATCCCCATCCCTACGATCCCGCGAAGGCGAAGCAGCTGCTGGCCGAGGCCGGGTACCCCAACGGCTTCGACGCGGGCGACCTGTACCCATGGCCGCCCTACTCCTCGATGGGGGAGGCGGTCGGCGGTTATCTGGGCGCGGTCGGCATCAAGGTGCGCATCCGGACCATGGAGCGCGCCGCGTTCTACTCGGCGCTGGAGTCGAAGAAGCTCAAGGGCCTCTGCGTCTGCATCAACGCGGTGTACGGCAACGCGGCCTCGCGCATGTCCCAGACCGTCCCGAGCGACGGCGCCTTCGCCTACGGCGGCTACCCGGACGTCGACGCGCTCTACAAGCAGCAGAGCCGCGAGATCGATCCCCGCAAGCGGGGGGCGCAGCTCCACCAGATCCAGCGCCTGCTCCACGAGCGGGTGCGCTTCGCCCCGATCATGGACTACATCTGGCCGAGCGGGGTCGGCCCCCGAGTGGCCGACCCCGCGCTGATGCTGATCGATCCCTACCCGTGGTCGGCGCCTCTCGAGGACGTCCGGCTCAAGAAATAGGCGGCCAGGGCCAGCGCCGCGGGCAGGAACTGGGTCACGAGGATCGACGTCTTCGCGGTGAAGCCGCCGAAGATGCCCGCGACCGCCACGCAGATCAGAAAGAACACCGTCACCCGGCCGTCGCGCCGGCCGAGGCCCCAGAAGAGCCCCGCGGCCAGGAAGCCGTTGTAGAGTCCCTGGTTCGCGGCGAGCACCTTCGAGACCGCGGAGACCTCCGGGGTCATGTTGAAGATCTTCCGGCCCACCGGGTGGTCCCAGAAGAACATCTCGAGCAGCATGATCCCGACGTGCTCGAGAGCCACGAGCCCGGTCAGCAGGATCGCGACGGTGCGCATGGCGGCCGGCGCGTCAGCGGCCGACCGTCTTGCGGATGCTGCCCATGTGGCCGTTGATGTGGTCGATCAGGATGCCCTCGACGGCCTGCTGGGTGGTCATCGCCGGGATCTCGGCCAGGACCGTGCCCTTCTTCTCGAGGTCGCCGTCGGAGAGCCCCCGCACGATCGCGGCGGCGGCGGCCACGCCCTTCTCGTGGAGCGCGAGCGTCTCGGCCTTGGTGCACCCGGCGTGCTCGCGGGCGTGCTGCGCGTTCATCTCGTTCAGCATCGCCGTGGTAAAGTTCGGGAGCGACTGGCCGCTCGCGAGCGTCTTGACGATCCCCGCGATCGCCTCGTGCCCGCGCGCCACGTGATGCGCGGTGACCCCGACGGACCACTTCTCGGCGTCGGTCGTCTTCTTCCAGTCGTCGTCGGAGAGGCCCTTGATCACCGAGGTCATCTCGGCGGCCTTGGCTTCGAACTGTTTGGCCAGCGACTCGGCTCGTGCGCCCATGGTGCACCTCCCAGAAAGAGAGTGATCAGATGAAGAACGTGGAGATGACGGTAGCCGGAAACATCCTCACGATCAAGGTGGACCTGTCGAAGGAGTTCGGCCCGTCCGCGTCGGGCAAGACGACCATCATCGCCTCCACCGAGGGGAACATCACGATTCCGGAGCGGGAGGAGAAGGTGGGGCTGAACGTGTACCGGAAGAAGTGATCGCGCGCCGCAGCGCGCCCCGCAGGCGGCCGGGGGTCACGCGGCCGAGCGTGACCCGGTCCGCGCCGACGAACGCGGCCAGCGAGCCCAGCGCGTCGGCCAGCTCGGTCACCACCCGCTCGCGGTCCACCTGACCCCAGCCGGCGGGGGGCGCCTCGCCCCGGGCGAGCCATCGCTCGAAGTGCACGTGCCGGACCTCCAGCCACCGCGCCGCGCGGTGGGCCTTGGCGTCGAGCCGGCCGATGAGGTGGCCGTGGTGCAGGATGGGCAGGGTGTAGTAGCCGTGGACGCGCTTCGGGCCCGGGGTGTAGACCTCGATCCGGTAGTCGAACCCGAACAGGCGCGACACCCGGTCGCGATGCCAGAGCAGCGAGTCGAACGGCGCGAGCAGGGTGGTGCCGTCCGAGACGGTCCGGCGCCGGCCCGCGCGGCGGAGCGCGGGCAGGTCGCGCGTCAGGACGAGCCAGCGGGAGCGCAGGCCGTCCACCGCGATCTCGGTCACGAGGCCCTCGGCCACCATCGCGCGCAGCGCGGCGCGGCGCGCGGCCGGGGGCAGGCGCGGGTAGGTGAGGTAGCGGCTCAGGTCGAGCTCGGTGGCCGCGCCCATCGCGTGGAGCGAGCGCTCCACGTGCCAGCGGAGGAACTGCTCGGCCGAGACGGGCTCCGCGCCGGGCCGCGCGACCGCACGCTCCATGAGGTCGTAGCGCTTCTGGAAGTGCCGGCGCGAGTGGACGGTGAGCACGCCGGTCATCCACAGGTAGTGGATCGCGTGCTGGACCGGCCGCCAGTTCCACCAGCCGCTGCTGCCGCGCCGCGGGCCGCGCGCCTCCATCTCCGCGTGGCCCATCGGGCCGTTGGCGCGGATGGTCTCGGTCACGAGGGCCAGCAGCTTCGTGTTGCGCCGCAGCCAGTTGGACCAGCCGGTGTGGCGGCGCCGGTAGTCGAGCATCGCGCGCTGCCACCAGGGCAGCATCGAGGCGGGCACGAGGCAGGCCGCGTGAGCCCAGTACTCGAGGAAGAGCCGGCGCCGGTAGACGAGCCGGTCGAGCCGCGCCCGGTCGTAGGGACCGAACCGGCTCCAGACCGTGAGGTAGTGGGCGCGGTCGAGCACGTTGATCGAGTCCATCTGCAGCCCGCCCACGTCCTCGACGAAGCGCGTCAGGCGGGCCGGGCTCAGGCGATGCGTCTGCGGCCGGGTCAGGTGCTGGCGCTCCAGGAACAGGGCGGTGACCGCGCGGATCGGAAAGACGGGGTGCGTCATGGTCCTGGAGGGTATCAGCCTGGAGCGCTCGCTCAAGGTGTAAGATGAGGATCCAGTAGCCCGAGGGTTCAGGAGGACGGCCATGAAGAAGCTGATGGCGGGGGGGCTGTTGCTCGTGGTCCTGCTCACGATGTCGCTCGCGCCGAGCGATGCCTGGGCCGGCGGCCGCTTCCATCGCGGCGGCGGTCACTTCGGATTCTGGGGGCCCGGTCTCTTCCTCGGCGGCCTGGCCCTGGGCGCGGCGGTCACCGCGCCGTACTACCGCTATGGCTACCCGTACTACTACTATGGCCCCGACTACTACTATGCCCCGCCGCCCGCGGTGGTGTATCAGCAGGCGCCCGCCTACGCGGCGGCGCCGCCCGCGCCCGTGCAGCGTGAAGTGGTGTACCCGCACGGCAAGTACGTGCTCTACGGCGACGGCGTGACCCAGGCCTGGCAGTGGGTGTGGGTGCCCAACGCCCCGGCCAGCCCCCCGCCGCCTCCGCCGGCGCGGTAGCCCCGCTCCTCTCTCGTCTCCGGCCATGCGACTCGACGGCAGGGTTGCGCTCGTCACGGGCGCGCAGCAGGGTATCGGCCGGGCCATCGCCATCGCGATGGGGCGCGACGGCGCCAACGTCTGCGTCAACTTCCTCGACGATCGCGGGGCCGCGGAGCGCGTGGCCGCCGAGGTCCGCGGCCTCGGCCGCAAGGCGATGGTCGTCGCGGGCGACGTGGCGCGGAGCCAGGACGTCGCGGCGATCGTGGCGGCGGCGACCGCGGAGCTGGGCACGCCCGACATCCTCGTCAACAACGCGGGCGTCTTCCCGCGCGCCCAGTTCCTGGAGCTGGCCGAGTCGGAGTGGGATCACGTGCTCGGCGTGAACCTCAAGGGCGGCTTCCTCTGCGCCCAGGCGGCGGCGCGCGCGATGGTGGCGGCGGGCAAGCCGGGCGCGATCATCAACATCTCGTCCTCGGCGATCCGCGGCGACGCGCGCGGCGTGCATTACTCGGCCAGCAAGGCGGGCGTGCTCGGCATGACCCGCGCGATGGCCCTGGCGCTGGCCCCGCACCGCATCCGCGTCAACGCCATCGCCCCCGGCCTGACCGACACGCAGCAGCCGCGCTACGGCAATACGGAAGAGCAGATCGCGGCGCGCGCGCGGGACGTCCCGCTCGGCCGCATGGCCCAGCCCGAGGAGATCGCGCGGGTGGCCGTCTTCCTCGCCTCCGAGGACGCGGGGTACATCACGGGCGAGCTGATCCACGCCAACGGCGGGGTCTATCTCGCGTGACCCGGAGGGGGGCTATGCCTAGCCCGGAGGGGGGCTGCGCCCCCCTTCCGGACCTCCCCCCAACGACGGGAGGCGCGGGCGGAGCCCGCGCTCGGAGCGGCCGGGTTGTCCGTGGCGGCGATGCGACGCGTTGGTGTGGGGAGGGGCTCCTCGCGTAGAATCCCGACTCATGGCCAGGTCCTTGGGAGTCGCGTCGGGTTTGACCCGGCGCGGGTTTTTGGCCGGGGCGCTGGCGCTGGGTGGGTGTGCGGGGATTCGGGGGCGGCGGATCGAGGAGCTGGATCCGCGGGTGCCGGGGGTGCTGGCCGGCGCGATCTCGGTGGACATGCACAGCCACGCCGCGGGCGCCGGCTTCGCGCGGGCGCCGAAGTTCGATCTCGCGGATCACATGCGGCGCGGGCGCGTGTCGGCGGTCTGCCTGTGCCACTCCGCGGATGGGCCGGTGATCCGGCGGCCGCCCGGCAGCCGCATCCGCCAGTATCGGGATCCCGCGCCCGGCGAGCTCTACCGGTTCACGCAGCAGCGCCTGGCCTTCATGGACTCGCTGCTGGGACCGGCCGGCCTGACCCGCGTGCTGACGCCCCGCGATCTCGACGCCGCCAAGGCGGCGGGGCGGCCCGCCCTCATCGGCACCATCGAGGGCTGCCACTTCATGGACGGCCGGCTCGAGCGGATCGCCGAGGTGTATCGCCGGGGCATCCGCCAGCTCCAGATCGTGCATTACATGCCGAGCGAGCTCGGCGATCAGCAGACCGAGGACGCGAAGTGGGGCGGGTTGAGCCCGCTCGGCGCGGACACGATCCGCGAGTGCAATCGGCTGGGCATCGTGGTGGACGTGGCCCACGGGACCTTCAAGCTCGTCGAGCAGGCCGCGAAGGTCAGCGCGGTGCCGTTCATCCTCTCGCACACCTCGCTCACCACCGCGGCGCTTCAGCCCTACACGCGGCAGATCTCCCCCGAGCACGCGCGGCTCATGGCCCGGGCGGGCGGGGTGATCGGGGTGTGGCCCGCCGCCTTCACGTTCGTGGACGCGCGCGACTGGGTCTCGGGCATCGCGCGGCTGGTGGACGTGGCGGGGGTGGACCACGTGGGGCTCGGCACCGACATGGAGGGCGGCGTGGACGAGGTGTGGGACGACTACGCGGACCTGCCCGCGGTGGTGGACCTGTTCCTGCGGCGGGGCTTCAGTCCGGAGGACACGACCAAGCTCATCGGCGGCAACTACGTGCGCGTCTTCCGGCAGGCGGCGGCGGCGCGGAAGGAGGCGGCATGAACGACATCACGGTCATTCGGCTGGACGACACCGAGCGGGTGAGCTTCGGCCCCCTGTCCCACTACCAGCCCATCGTGGGCGACGACGCGGGCAGCACGCCGGTCCGCACCGGGATCCAGACCGCGCAGCCCGGCTACGCGGCCCCCGTCCACTCGCACCCCTACATCGAGATCCTGCACATCCTGGACGGCGCCGCCGAGGCGTGGATCGACGGCCGCCCCGAGTCCCGGGTGGTGCTCCGCAAGGGCGACACGATCGCGGTGCCGCCCGAGACGCCGCACGCGTTCCGGGTGGTGGGCGACGAGACGCTGCGCCTGCTCGGCACCCACGTCTCCCCGAAGCGCATCGTCAACTACCAGGACGGGACCGCGAGCGACGCGCGTGGCTACCGCAGCGAGGTGAGCTAGGCCATGCGACTCGGAATCGGGGTAGCCCCGACGGGCCCGGACGGCTCGCCGCTCGCCGGGGACGCGCTGGTCGGCAGCGCGCGGGCCGCGGAGCGGATCGGGTTCGACAGCCTGTGGTTCTTCGACGCGATCAATCGCGGCTTCATCCTGCCCGACCCGCTGATCGGGGTCTCGGTGGCCGCCGCGGTGACCACGCGGGTCGAGGTGGGGACCTGCGTGCTGCAGGTGCCGCTGCGCAACCCGGTCGAGCTGGCCCACCGCATCCTCACCGCGCACCTGATCGCGGGCGGCCGGCTCCTGCTCGGCGTGGGCGCCGGATCCACCCGGGCCGACTTCGAGGCGCTCGGCCTCGACTACGACGCGCGCCTCCAGGCCCTCGAGGAGGCGCTGCCGGTGATGCGCGCGCTCTGGCGCGGCGAGAAGGTCGGCGCGGCCAGCCTCACCCCGTGGCCCGCCGCGCAGGGCGGCCCCGCGGTGCTGATCGGGAGCTGGGGCGGCAAGCGCTGGATCCCACGGGCCGCCCAGGAGTTCGACGGCTGGATCGCCTCGGCGGGCAAGACCAACCTCAACACCCTCGTCGACGGCATCCAGCGCTACCGGGAGGCCGGCGGCAAGCGCGCGATCGTCACCAATATCGCGGTGGATCTGACCGGGCCCGCGGAGCCATGTCCCGACGACGGCCCGTTCCACCTGCGCTGCGCGCCCGACATGGCCGCGCAGCGGCTCCGCCGGCTCCGCGACCTGGGCTTCGACGACGCGGTGCTGGTGGTCAAGGGCGGGTCGGAGGCGAACCTGGCCGCCGCGCGCGCGTTGCTCCGGTAGCCCGCCATGAACCAGACGGCGGAGGTCGTGGTGGTGGGCGGCGGCGTGAACGGCGCGAGCATCACCTACGCGCTGGCCGCGAAGGGCGTCAAGGTGACCCTCGTGGAGAAGGGCGCGCTCGCGGGCGGCGCTTCCGGCCGGTCGAGCGCGCTGGTGCGGATGCACTACACCAACGAATGGGACGCGCGGCTGGCCTGGGCCAGCTTCCCGGTGTTCCGGCACTGGGCGGAGCTGATGGGCGGGCCCCCGGTCTTCACCCACACCGGCTTCGTCAACGTGGTGGCGCCGCGCTACGCCGAGCATCTCCGGCAGAACGTCCAGATGCTCCGCCGCATCGGCGTCAACACCACCGCGATCACCCCGGCCGAGCTGCGCGAGCTCCAGCCCTTCGCCCACGTGGACGACATCGGCGCGGCGGCCTACGAGCCGGAGAGCGGCTACGCCAATCCCGCGGACACGGTGGAGGGCTTCCGCCGGCGCGCGGTGGAGCTGGGCGCGCGCGTGCTGCCGTGGACCGCGGTGACGCGGATCGTGCGGCGCGAGAGCCGGGTCACCGGCGTGGAGACCGCCGCGGGGCGGATCGACGCGGGGCACGTGGTGGTGGCGGCGGGCGCGTGGTCGCGGCGGCTCTGCGAGGAGATCGGCCTCGCGGTGCCCGCGCGGCCGAAGGCCATCGACACGGTGGCGGTGAGCCGGCCGGCGGAGCTCGCCGATCCGCACATGGTCTTCATCGACAATGTGCAGGGCAACTACTTCCGCCCGGAGACCGGCGGGCTCACCCTGGTCGGCGTGCCGTGCCAGGAGTGGGACATCGATCCGGACACGCTCGGCACCGGGCTCCCGCCGGGCGCGGCCGAGTTGGGCGCCGGGCTCCTGACCCACCGCATCCCGGCGATGGAGCGCGGCACGCTCTCCCGCGGCTATCGCGCCTTCGACGGCTACAGCGCCGACCGGCACGCGATCCTGGGCGCGGTCGACGGCATCGACGGGCTGTATCTCGCGACCGCCTTCAGCGGCTCCGGCTTCAAGATCGCCCCGGCGGTCGGCGCGTGCATGGCCGAGCTCATCACGGACGGGCGCGCCAAGACGGTGGACATCGACGCGTTCGGCCTCGGCCGCTTCGCGCGGGGCAAGACGGTGGAAGGGCCGTATCCGTACGCGGTGCGGCCGGACTACGTGGATCCCGCCGCGGCGGACGGCGCGCGATGAGCCCCGGGCGACC
>DATFGS010000007.1:0-7205 GCA_035249225.1 Candidatus Methylomirabilota bacterium
TGCGACGTGAAGAGAACGCCGAATTCCATGCGGGGATCCCTCCGATCGGGGGCGGTAGGCGCGTGAATTGCCGTCGAGTCTAGCAGAAACCGTCTTGCCAGGGACCGGGCGGGTCGTGGTATGTTCCGTGGACTTAACGCCTTCGGTCCGGACCCAGATGTCCCGAAGTGGAGACCCCAAAGGAGGGGAACGCCATGGCCGATTCGGTTCCTGACAAGCCCAGAGCCCGCAAGAGTGGGGTGAGCCGCCGCTCCTTCCTCAAGACCCTCGGCGTGGCCGGTGCCGCGAGCACCGCGCCGGCGTTCCTCCGCTCCACCGCGGAAGGGCAGGAGACTCTGACTCCGTACCGTGACCCCGCCGCGAAGCCGGGCGGGACCCTGCGCTACGGCGTCCACACCGCCCCCGCCCACTTCGACGTGCACCAGTCGGGCACGGTGGCCAATATCGGCGCCCAGAGCCCGATGTACGACACGCTCCTCCGCCGGGACCCCCGCGACGGGCAGACGATCATCCCGGATCTGGCTCACAAGTGGGACATCGCCCCGGACGGCAAGAAGTACACTTTCCATCTCCGGAAGGGCGTCAAGTTCCACGACGGCGCCGACTTCACCGCCGAGGACGTCAAGGCGACGTACGAGCGGATCGTGCGGCCCCCGAAGGGAATTCTGATCCCGCGCTCGTCGCTGTTCACCACGGTGAGTGAGATCGTGGTGCTTGACCCGCACCGGATCGAGTTCCGGCTCACCGAGCCGCGGCCACGCGCGTTCATGCTGGGCGCCTTCGCGAGCGGCTGGAACATCATCGTGCGCAAGAAGACCCTTGACGACAACCAGGGCAACCTGCGGCAGGTGATGAACTATCCGGGCACTGGCCCTTTCCGCCACGTCTCGCGGAGGGACAAGGAAGTCTGGATCATGGAGAAGAACCCCAACTACTGGAACAAGGGGCTACCTTACGTCGACAAGCTCGAGATCTACCACTTGCTGCCATTCTCCCCGGAGCTGGGAGCGGCGTTCCTGTCCGGCAAGCTCGACTACGCCCGGCTGCTGGATCCGATCTCCTGGCGCAAGGCCAAGGAGACGCCCGGAGTCACCGCGGGAGTTTTCAACCAGTCCGTGATCCAGACGTTCTACATGAACCAGAAGAAGGTCAAGGCGTTCCAGGACGTGAGGGTGCGCCGGGCGATTCACCTCGCCATGGACCGGCACGTTCTGGTCGACGTGGTCAAGGACACCGCGCCGATGCAGGTCGGGGGCTTCGTGTATCCGTTCCACGAGGCCTCCACCCCGAAGGCGGAGCTGGAGAAGCGGCTCGGTTACCAGAAGGATCCGAAGGCGGCGATCCAGGAAGCCAAGAAGCTCATGCAGGCGGCCGGGTACGGCCAGGGGATCAAGGGGCTCGACTTCCTGATACGCGGCGGGGCCAACACCTTCAAGCTCTGGGCGGTCGCAATCCAGGCGATGCTGAAGGAGCACCTCAACATCGAGTGTAACCTGCGGGAGGTCCAGATCTCACAGTGGTTCGAGGAGGCGGCGGCCGGCAACTTCGACCTCGGGATCACCGCCATCGTGTCCGCGCTGATGGACCCGTCGGACTATTTCTCGTCCTGGTATGGCAAGGATGCCCCGAACAACTACGGCGGCTGGACCAACGAGCAGTTCCACGCGCTCGCCCGGAACATCGAGAGGGAAGTCGACGACAACAAGCGGAAGACCATGATCCGGCAGGCGGAGGACATTCTCGAGAGCGATCCGCCGCTGATCCCGGTGGCCTACGAGCAGATCTACGACGCCTGGTACAACAAAGTGCACGGTCAGAACCCGAGCAAGTACTTCGGGATCTACGACGTGGTGCGCTGGGACCAGGTCTGGGTGGGGTAGGGTAGCCCCAGACCCGAGCGTTCGCTCGTGCAGAAGTACCTGCTCCGGAGGGCGCTGTTCGCCCTGGGCACCCTGATCGGGGTCTCCCTGATCATCTTCGTGGTGCTGCGCATCCTGCCCGGCGATCCGCTGGTGGCCATCCTCGGCGTGGAGGGTCACGCCAAGATGGCGCCGGCGGATCGCGCGGCGATCATGCGGGATCTGGGTCTGTCCGACTCGCTGCCGGTGCAGTACGCGCGCTGGATGCGGGACATCGCGACCGGGCAGCTCGGCAAGTCGTTCTTCCGTGGCGACACCGTGCGCGATCTCATCCTCCACCGCGGGCCGCTCTCCGCCGAGATCGCGGTCCTCGCCCTCTTCATCTCGTGGCTCGTGGGGCTGCCCGTCGGCATCCTGAGCGCGATCCGTCCCAACGGCTGGGCCGACGCGGTGGTGCGCACGCTCTCGGTGCTCTTCATTGCGGTGCCCGGCTTCTGGCTCGGCCTGCTGATCGTGCTGGCCCTGCTCTTCTGGTTCGGCTACAAGGCGCCGATCATCATCGTGCAGATCTGGGAGAACCCCTGGCAGAACTTCCAGCTCATCATCGGACCCGCGCTGGTGCTCGGCCTCGCCCAGGGCGCCTACATCGCGCGCATGTCCCGCTCCTGCTTATTGGAGGTCATCCGCGAGGACTACGTGCGCACCGCGCGGGCCAAGGGCACACAGGAGCGCTCCGTGGTGATGCGCCACGCGCTGCCCAATGCGCTCCTGCCCGTCATCACGATCTCGGGCGTGCTGCTGGGGTTCGTGCTCGGCGGCTCCGTGGCGGTCGAGCAGGCCTTCGGGGTGCCCGGGCTCGGCCGCGCCCTCGTGGTGGCCATCGTCGAGCGCGACATCGTGGTGGTGCAGAACCTCGTGCTGCTCTACGCTGGGATCTTCGTCTTGGTCAACGTCCTGGTGGATATGAGCTACGCCTGGCTCGATCCCCGGATCCGGTATCAGTAGGCGTCCGCCCATGCAGAATCAGGCGCTCCGCGAGCTCGGGGGCTTCGCCCGCCGCAACAAGCTGTCGGTCGTTGGTGGCCTCGTGGGCCTGTTGGTCGTGCTGGTCGCGCTGACCGCGCCCTGGATCGCCCCGCGCGAGCCCTTGAAGGCGGACTTCCGCCGGATGAACAAGCCGCCCGACGCGCAATCCCTGTTCGGCACCGACCAGGTGGGCCGCGACACGCTCAGCCGCGTGATGTACGGAGCTCGCACCTCGCTCTTCGTCGCCTTCCTGGCGGTCCTGTTGGGCACGACGGTGGGCTCGCTCTGGGGCGTGGCGTGCGGATATCTGGGCGGCCGGTTCGATCTGGTGAGCCAGCGGATCATGGAAGTGCTGCAGGCGTTTCCCGACCTGATCCTGGCCATGGCGATCTCGATGGCCATCGGCACTGGTCTGCCCGCGGTCATCACGGCCATCGCGGTCACTCGCATCCCGTTCGGCGGGCGGGTGATCCGGTCGGTCGCCATCAGCGTTCGGGAGATGCCCTTCGTGGAGGCGGGGCGGGCCGCCGGCGCATCGCAGCTTCGCGTGATGACGCTGCACGTGCTGCCCCAGTGCGTCGCCCCCTACCTGGTGCTCGCCACCACCCACCTGGGCGTCGCGATCGTCATCGAGGCCGCCCTGGGCTTCCTCGGAGTCGGCGTCCCGCCGCCCACGCCGACCTGGGGCAACATGCTGGCGGACGCGATCACCGGGCTCGTGCCCCACTGGTGGCTGGTGCTCTTCCCCGGCCTCGCGATCACGGTGACCGTGCTCGCGTTCAACCTGCTCGGCGACGGCATCCGCGACACGCTGGACCCGAAGCTCTCGCCCGCCGTGCTGCGCCTGGTGACCGGCGCCGGCAAGTCCCACTCCACGTCCGCCCCCGCCGCGGTCGGCAAGCCCTCGGACGCCACCGCCTAGAAGCTCGAAAGCGGCGGTCAGAGGGGCTTGCAGCCGGGGCGGTCGTAGCGGTGGAACTCGCCCCGCGCGTTGATCGCGACGCGGACGCTCGGCTGCGTGCCCACCGGCTCCAGGTGGTGCCAGAGGTGCTTCGGCCCGAAGACGAAGTCGCCCGCGCGCGCGTGGATGGGCGCGGCCTGGCCCTCGATGTACCAGTCGATCTCGCCCTGGAGGACCACCCACCACTCATCGTGATGGTGGTAGTGGGTGTCGTTGGGCTGGCCCGGCGGGTGGCAGATCAGGAAGGCCTGGATGTCGTCGGTCAGCACCACCGCTTCCGACCAGGGCGGCGCGCCCTTCTTGGCGATGAGCTCGGGCAGGCGGCTCTGGAGCGAGCCCAGCTGGAGCAGCGGGATGCGGTCGGTCATGTCGTGGAGGCTCCCCGTCGGCGCGCGAGCCACCGCCGCGCCCCCTCGGCGGCCTGGACGAGGCCGCCGGGGAAGATCAGCACGATCGCGATGAAGAGCACGCCGAAGATCAAGAGGTGAAAGTCCACCCAGCGCACGGTCAGGTACTCCTTGAGCAGCACGTAGAGCACGGCGCCCAGCACCGGGCCGTGCAGGGTGCCGACGCCGCCGATGAAGGTCATGAGCAGCGCCTCGAAGGTCCAGTGTGGCCCGAACGGATGCGACGGATAGTAGCTGATGTGGTAGTACGCGAAGAAGCCGCCCGCCAGCCCGGCGAGCGCGGTCGAGAGCACGAGGGCCCGCAGCTTGAGCGCGAGCGCGGCCACCCCGGTGGCCTCCGCGGCGTCCTCGTCCTCGCGGATGGCCTGCATGCCGAGCCCGAGCCGCGAGCCCGCGAGCGCGGCCACCGCGATCACCGAGAGCGCGGCGAGGGCCAGCGCCAGGTAGTAGCGCGGCGCGAGCCGGTATCCCGCGATGCTGGCGCCGGGCAGCGTGGAGATCTCGGGCAGCGTGTTGCTCACGAAGGTGCGCAGGATCTCGCCCAGGGCCAGCGTGCCGATCGCAAAGTAGGCGCCGCGCAGGCGGAAGGCGGCCGCGCCGATGAGCAGCGCGAAGGCGACGGCGACCAGCGCCCCCGCCGCCATCGCGAGCAGGATCGGCGCGCCCGCGATCCAGAGGGTGCGCGCGGTCAGCGCGCCCAGGCCGAAGAAGGCGGCGTGGCCCAGGTTCACCTGGCCCGCGTAGCCCGCGATGACGTTCCAGCTCTGGGCCATCGTGATCGAGAGCAGGACGAGCAGCACGAAGTTGAGCACGTCGTCGCGCCGGGTGAGCAGCGGCAGCGGCGCGAGCGCGGCGAAGGCCGCGAGGATCGCCACCATCCACGCCCTCTCCTGCCTCATCGGGACTCCCGTCCGAACAGCCCCTGGGGCCGGAGCACCAGCACCACCACGAAGATCACGAGGCCCACGACCTCGCGGTAGGGGCCGCCGAACGCGGCGGCGCTGAGCGCCTCGGCCACGCCGACGACCAGGCCGGCCGCGAAGGTGCCCAGCATGGAGCCGAGGCCCGCGAGCACCACCACGATCAGGGCCTTGAGCGTCCACTCGAGCCCGATCGCGGGGCTGATCGAGTAGCCGACGCTCACGAGCGTGCCCGCCGCGCCCGCCAGCGCGGTACCGATCGCGAAGGCCAGCAGGTAGGCGCGTCGCACGTCGATGCCGGTGAGCAGCGCGGCCTGCCAGTCCTCCGCGGTGGCCCGGATGGCCTTGCCCCAGCGCCAGCGGGCCAGCAGCAGATGGAGGCCCGCGATCAGCCCGAAGGCGATCGCGAGGCTGACGAGCCGGATCACCGGGATCGCGAGCGGCCCCACCCGGAGCACCGCGCCGCTGTAGGCGGTGGTCACCGAGCGGTCGTCCGCGGTCCACAGCTGCAGGGCCGCCGCGTGCAGGGCGAGGGCGAGGCCGAAGCCGACCAGCAGCGAGTTCTTGATGCGGGTCTCCTCGCGGGCGCGGACCACGAAGCCGAACAGGACCGCGTAGAGCACCGCCCCCAGCGCCAGCGTGGCCGGGATGACCGCGAGCAGGGAGGCGAAGGGATCCATGCGGAGCAGCGCGAAGAGCCAGTAGGTGCCGTAGCCGCCCAGCATGATCAGCTCGCCGTGGGCCACGTCGAGCACCTTGAGCACGCCGAAGACGAGCGACAGGCCCGCGGCGGCGAGGCCGTAGAGCCCGCCCAGGAGGAGGCCGAGCAGCACCTGCTGGGCCAGGACGGTGAGCGCGACCGCGTCCATCAGTCGCCCGCCGCGAGCGGCCCGAGGTAGGCGCGCCGCACGTGCGGGTTGCGCAGCAGCTCGGCGCCACCGCCCTCGCCGGCCACCCGCCCGCCCTCGAGGATGTAGGCGCGATGGGCCAGGGTCAGGGCCGCGCGCACGTTCTGCTCGACCAGGAAGATCGCGACGCCCGCGCGGTTGATCTCGGCGAGCGCGTCCAGGATGGCCCGCACGAGCTGGGGCGCGATGCCGAGCGAGGGCTCGTCCAGCATCAGCAGGCGCGGGCTCGCCATCAGGGCGCGGCCCACCGCCACCATCTGCTGCTGGCCCCCCGAGAGCGCGCGCACGATCTGCCGGCGCCGGTCGCGCAGGATCGGGAAGAGCGCGTAGACCCGCTCGTAGCTCTCGCGCCGCGCGGAGCGGGCGCGGGGGGCGAAGGCGCCCAGCTCGAGGTTCTCCTCCACCGTCATGCTCGCGAAGAGCCGGCGGCCCTCGGGCACCAGGGCGAGGCCGCGCTCGACCACGAGATGCGGTGGCACCGCCCGCAAGTCCTTTCCCTCCCAGCGGATACGGCCGGCGCGCGGCCGCACGAGCCCGGCCACGCAGGCCAGGAGCGTGCTCTTGCCCGCGCCGTTGGGACCGAGCAGCGCGACGATCTCGCCCGGCCGCACCGCGAGGGTCACCCCCGCGAGCGCGCGGACGTCGCCGTGGGCCGCCTCGAGGCCCTCGATCTCAAGCATGCGCGTCCTCAGGCATGCGAATCGGGCGGCCGCGCGGCCCCCAGGTAGACGTCCACCACGCGAGCGTCGGCGGCCACCGCCGCGGGCGCGCCGTCCGCGATCTTCTCGCCCGCGCTCAGCACCATGATTCGCCGCGCGAGATCCATCAGCGCCCACACGATGTGCTCCACCATCAGCACGGTGAGGCCGTCGGCGACCAGGCGCCGGATCAGGGCCATCGCGGCCGCGGTCTCGGCGGGATTGAGCCCGGCCATGAACTCGTCCAGCAGCAGGAGCTCGGGGCCGGTGGCCAGCGCGCGCGCCAGCTCGAGGCGCTTTCGATCCATCAGGGTGAGCGCGGACGCGGGCGTGGCGGCGCGGCCCTCGAGGCCGACCAGGGCGAGGAGCCGCGCGGCCTCCGCGCGGGCGCCCCCGCCGCCGCGCCGGCGGCCGTAGAGGCAGCCG
>DATFGS010000008.1:0-13583 GCA_035249225.1 Candidatus Methylomirabilota bacterium
CACGTCGAGTCCCTGGGCTACGACTCGGTGTGGGTCGCCGACAGCCAGATGCTGTTCTCCGACTGCTACGCGGTGCTGGCGCTGGCCGCCCGCGAGACCTCGCGGCTGCGCCTCGGCCCCGGGGTGGCCATCTGCGGCACGCGCATCCCGCCCGTCCACGTGGCCGCGATGGCCACGCTGAACCGGCTCGCCCCCGGCCGCGTGCACCTCGGCATCGGCACCGGCAACACCGCGCTGCGCAGCATGGGCCAGCCGCCGATGCGCATCGCGGACTACGGCGAGTATCTCCGCGTGCTGCGGGGCCTGCTCCGGGGCGAGGCGGTGGACTACGTCCACGAGGGCACGCGCCAGCCGATCAAGATGCTCATCCGCGACAAGAAGTACATGAGCCTGGAGCCGCGGATCCCGCTCTACGTGTCCGCCTTCGGACCCCGCGCCATGGAGCTGGCCGGCCAGTACGGCGACGGGCTCGTCTTCGCGATCCCGCCCCGCGGCCTGCCGCCCGCGGAGGCCCTCGCGCAGGCGCAGGTCGGGGCGCGGCGCGAGGGGCGGACGCTCGGCCCCGACTTCCACATGTGCGCGCTCACCAGCATCGTCCTGCTCGAGCCCGGCGAGGCGGCCGACTCCGAGCGCGTCATCCGGGCGGTGGGGCCGAACGTGATGGCGAGCGTCTACTACTTCTACGATGCGGTGCACGAGCGCGGCATCGAGCCGCCGCCCTTCCTGCGGCGCATCTGGAAGCGCTACTGCGCCCTGGTGGAGGAGATCCCGGCCGCGCACCGGCACTTCCGCACCCACGAAGGCCACTACACCTACATCCATCCCGGCGAGGCCGAGCTGATCGACGCCGACCTGGTGCGCGACACCTGCCTGGTGGGCAGCCCCGAGGAGCTGATCGAGCGGATCCGGGAGCTCGAGCGCGGCGGGCTGCGGGAGCTGATGTGGGCGACCGGCACCGACGAGAAGTGGAGCTTCAGCCGGCAGCTCGCGGACCGGGTGATGGCCCGCCTCTAGCCCGTCCCGCGGTCATGACCCATCCCTGGACCGTTCCGTGGTGACAGGGCGCGGGCTCGTGCGCTAGACTCGCCCCGCGCACGGCGGGCCGCCGGGCCGTCCCGGCCGCCGCCCGCCGTGAGCGCAAGCCGTCCGTCGCGCACTCACTGGAGGAGGCCACGCATGCGTATGCTCCGGATCATCGCCGCCGTCGCGGTCCTGTCGCTCGTCGCCATCTCGCTGAGCCCGACCGTCCGGGCCCAGGGCCCGGTCAGCGAGGTGCTGATCGGCGAGCTGCTGCCGCTCACCGGGAACTTCGCGAGCCTGGGCCAGCAGTATCTCTGGGCCGGCCAGACCGTGGAGGACATCGTCAACAACGACTACCCGGATCTCGCCGTCCCCCTCGGCCCCGGCAAGGGCTTCCCCGGCCTGGGCGGGGCCAAGATGACGCTGGTGGTGCGCGACGACCAGAGCCGCGGCGACCAGGCCCGCACGCTGGCCGAGCAGCTCATCACGGTCAACAAGGTCCACTGGCTGAACGGCGAGGGCACGAGCGGCAACACCTCGATCATCCAGCCGCTGGTCGACAGCTACGGCATCCCGATGAGCTGCCATCCCTGCGCCTCCCCCACCCTGACCGAGAAGGGCTTCAAGTGGTTCTACCGCACCGGGCCCAACGACAGCACCATGGTGGCGAGCGTCTTCCAGTTCCTCAAGGAGTGGCCGTCGCACGGGGGCCCCAAGGATCTCAAGACGATCGCGCTGTTCACCTGCGACAACCTGTTCTGCCAGGACAACCGCAAGATCGCCCTCGACCTGGCCGAGAAGGGCGGCTACAAGATCGTGGCCGATCTCACCACCAAGACCGGCGCCACCACGCTCGCCTCCGAGACGCAGCGCCTGCAGGCGGCGAACCCGGACGTGCTCTTCCTCGTGCAGTACCCGGCGGAGACCACCGTGTTCCAGGCCGACATGAAGCGCGCCGGCTACATGCCCAAGGTGATCGCCACCAGCAACGGCGCCTACTCCGACCAGACCTGGCTGACCGCCCAGAAGGCGACCGCGGGCGCGGCGGGCTGGCTCGGCCGGGATCCGACCGCCATCGACCTCGCCAGCAAGAAGCCGTCGTGGAAGAAGGTCAACGAGATCTACAAGAAGTACAGCCGCGGGCAGGACATGGGTGAGCTGGCGATGCGCGAGATCACCGGCCTGCTCTGGATGGCCGACGTCATCAACCGCGCCAAGTCGGTGGCCCCGGCCGCGCTGGCCAAGGCGGCCAACGAGACCGACATGAAGCCCGACATGATGATCATCGACTACAAGGGCATCAAGTTCGACAAGAACCGCCAGAACGAGCTGGCCACCGGGGTGGTGACCCAGATCGGCTGGGACGACGAGAAGCACACCATCTGGCCGTGGGATCTCGCGGCCCAGGCGGGCTTCAAGCCGGTCTTCCCGTCCCCGACCTGGCAGGAGCGGGAGACGCGCAGCAAGAAGTAGCCGCCGACCGTGACCATCTTCCTGCAGGCGGTGGCGGACGGGCTCCAGATGGGGCTGCTCTACGCGCTGGTCGCGGTGGGGCTGGCCATCATCTGGGGCCTGATGGAGATGATCAACTTCGCCCACGGCGAGTTCATGATGCTCGGCATGTTCGGGGCGTGGGGGCTGAGCGTGTGGCTCGGCTGGGACCCGCTCGTCACCATGGTCCCGCTCGCGGTGGTCATGTACGGCCTGGGGGTGCTGGTCTACCGTCTGCTCATGCAGCGGGTCCAGCGCGGCGAGGTCTTCACCCAGATCTTCGCCACCGTCGGGCTCTTCTTCTTCATCCAGAACGGGGTGGTCGCGCTCTTCACCAGCGACTACCGCTTCGTCGAGGGCAGCCTGCTCACCCGCCTGAGCGGCGCCAACCTCTCCCTGGGCGGCGTGCGGATCGGGGTGCCGCTGCTCGTGGGCGGGCTGATCGCGCTGGGCCTCTTCTTCCTGCTCTACCTGCTGATCGACCGCACCGACTTCGGCCTGGCGATGCAGGCCACCGCGGAGGACCGCGACGCGGCGATGCTGGTGGGCATCCGGCCCCAGCGGATGTACGCGGTGGCCTGGGGCCTCGGCACCGCGCTCGTCGCGGTGGCCGGCGTCATTCTCGCCAACTTCTTCTCGGTGTACCCGCAGGCGGGCCTCTCCTTCACCGTGCTCGCCTACGCGATCGTGGCCCTGGGCGGCTTCGGCTCCGTCCTGGGCACCCTGCTCGCCGCGCTCGTGGTGGGCGTGGTGCAGAGCGTGACCGCGGCCTACCTGCCGCCCGCGTTCAAGGACGCGTTCGTCTTCGGGTCCTACATCCTCATCGGCCTGTTCCGACCCCAGGGACTATTTGGCCGCTTCTAGTCCGCCGCCCCGCGCCGGCCGAGCGCAGCTGGTGGTCTGGGCGGTCGCCGCCCTCGTGGCCCTGCTCTACCCGGTGCCCTTCGAGCGCAGCGGCCAGATCTACTACGAGACGGTGGGCTTCCTGGTGCTGCTGAACGCCATGCTCGGCATCGGCTGGAACATCATCGGCGGCTGGGCCGGCCAGTTCGACTTCGGCCCGAGCATCTTCTTCGCGATCGGCGCCTACACCGCCGCGCTGCTGTCGATCCACTGGGGCTTCAACGCCTGGCTCGCCCTGCTGGGAGCGGTGGCGGTGTCGGTGGTCATCTGCGCGGCGCTCACCTACCCGGTCACCCGGCTGCGCGGGCACTACTTCGCGATCGCCACCGTGGCGATGTGGATGATCGCGCAGCCCATCGGCGCCACCTGGCCGCTCATCAACGGCAGCCAGGGCCTCTTCATCCCGGTGGCCGCCGGCGGCAGCTTCGTGCACGGCATGCTCACGATGGAGTTCCCCGGCCGCGGCAAGGGCCTCGGCTTCTACTACCTGTCGCTGCTCCTCTTCGTGGTCACGCTCCTGGGCGCGCGCGCGATCGAGCGCTCCAAGTGGGGCTTCTACTTCCGCGCGGTGCGCGACGACCAGGACGGCGCCGAGGCCATCGGCATCGACAGCCGGCTCTACAAGGTGATCGCCCGCTGCCTCATGGCCGCGGTCTTCGCGGCGGGCGGCACCCTCTACGGGTTCTGGGCGCTGGCCGTCTTCCCCGACCAGGTGCTCGAGGTGAACTGGAACATCCTGCCCATGATGGCCGCGGTGGTGGGCGGCCTCGGGCGGCTGTGGGGTCCGGTGCTGGGCGCGATCATCCTGATCCCGATCTCGCAGCTCATGACCGCCACCCTCGGATCGGGCCCGCTCGCCGGCCGGGGCATCGACCTGATCATCTACGGCGCGGTCATCATGCTGATCGCGGGCTGGCGCCCCAACGGGCTGCTCTCGCTGCCCTGGGCCGCGTGGGCCGCGCGCGTCCGCGGCCGCGCCCCCGCGCCCCCGTCGCCGGAGAGGAGCTGACCCGGGATGGCCCCGCTGCTGCAGGTGGAGCGGTGCACCAAGCGCTTCGGCGGCCTCGTGGCCAATCGCGACGTCTCGCTCACCATCGAGCCGCGCGAGATCGTGGGCCTCATCGGGCCCAACGGCGCGGGCAAGACCACGCTCTTCAACTGCATCAGCGGCTCGCTCCACCCGGACGAGGGGCGGATCGTGCTCGACGCCACCGACATCTCGACGGCGCGGCCGGAGCGGGTCTGCCGGCTCGGCATCGCGCGCACCTGGCAGGTGGTGCGGAGCTTCGGGCGCATGACGGTGCTGGAGAACGTGATCTGCGGCGCGCTGCGGCGCACCAGCCGGATCGGCCCCGCGCGGGCCCGGGCGCTCGAGCTCCTCGCCTTCACCGGCCTCGCGGGCAAGGAGGACGTGGTCGCGGCCGCCCTCACCCTGGCCGACAAGAAGCGGCTCGAGATCACCCGCGCGCTCGCCACGAGCCCGCGCCTCCTCCTGCTCGACGAGGCCATGTCCGGCCTCACCCCGTTCGAGACCACCGCCGCGGTCGAGCTGGTGCGCCGCATCCACTCCGAGCTGGGCCTCGCCATCTGCGTGGTCGAGCACGTGATGGAGGTGGTGATGCCGCTCTCGCACCGGGTGGTCGTGCTGGACCACGGCGAGAAGCTCACCGAGGGGCCGCCCGCCGAGGTCGCGCGCGACGAGCGCGTGATCACCGCCTACCTGGGAGACCGCTACCGTGGCCGCGCCTAGCCCGGCGCCGGCGGCGGGCGCCGCGCTCCTGTCGGTCCGGGACGCCCACGTGGCCTACCCGGGCGGCGTGGTCGCGCTGCACGGCGTGTCGCTCGAGGTCCGCGCCGGCGAGGCCGTCGCGCTGGTGGGCGCCAACGGGGCGGGCAAGACCACGCTGCTCAAGACCATCGCGGGCCTGCTGTCGCCGCGGAGCGGGGAGATCTGGTTCGACGGTCGCCGCATCGACGACGTCGAGGCGCCGGACCGGGTGGACCTGGGCATCGCGCTGGTGCCCGAGGGTCGGCGGCTCTTCAGCCGCCTCTCGGTCGCCGAGAACCTGCGTCTCGGCACCTTCCGCGACCGCGACCCGAAGCGCCGCCAGGAGATGCTCGAGCGCGTGTTCGGGCTCTTCCCGGTGCTGCGCCAGCGGATGGCCCAGCGCGCGGGCACGCTCTCGGGCGGCGAGGGCCAGATGCTCTCGATCGCGCGCGCCCTCATGTCGCGGCCGCGCTTCCTCATGCTCGACGAGCCGAGCCTCGGCATCATGCCGCGCATCGTGGACTCGATCCTGGACGTGCTGCAGATGCTCCACCGCCAGGAGGGGCTGACCGTGCTGCTCGTCGAGCAGAACGTGCCGGCCGCCCTCGCCGCGGCCGAGCGGGGCTACGTGCTCCAGACCGGCCGGATCGTGGCCGAGGGCCCCAGCCAGACCTTGCTCGACAGCGAGCTGGTACGGCGCGCCTACCTGGGAATGTGAACGGGGAATGTGAGCTAGGGCGCCGAGGGGCGGAGCACCAGGTTGCCGTGCTCGTCCACCGAGGCCGTCCAGCCCGGGTGCACCAGCGTGCTGGCGTCGGGCTCCTCGATGATCGCGGGCCCGTCGATCACGTTGCCGCGCAGCAGCTTGCCGCGATCGAACACGCCGGTCGGGCAGAAGGCCCCCGCCTCCGCGAACCAGATGTCTCGACGACCCTTCAGGGCCGGGGCGGCATCTGGTCCGCCTTCGGGTAACGGGGCGCGCCGGGGCTTCGGGGTCACGCCCACCGCGGCGAGCCGGACGTTCACCAGCTCCACCGGATCATCGGACGCGGCGTACCCGTAGGCCCGCTCGTGCATGGCGTCGAACTGCTCGCGCAGCCGGGCCATGTCGGCGGCCGACAGCGGGCCGGGTGGGACGGGCACCGGCAGCTCGAACGACTGGCCGTGATAGCGGAGGTCGACGCTCCGCAGCATCCGCCGGTCGGCCGGCGGCACCCCGTCGCGCGTCAGACGCGTCTCGCCCTCCCGCACGAACTCGGCGAAGAGCGCCTCCAGCGCCGAGGGCGCGAGGCCGTCGAGCCGGAGCCGGCGCGTGGCGACGAACTCGTGACGGATGTCGGTCACCAGCATGCCCACCGCGGAGGCGATGCCCGGACTCGGAGGCACGAGCACGGTGGGAATGCCGAGCTCGCGGGCCAGCGCGTTGGCGTGCAGCGGCCCGGCGCCGCCGAAGGCCACCAGCACGAAGTCGCGCGGATCGTATCCGCGCTGCACCGAGACCAGGCGCATGGCGCCGATCATGTGCGCGTTGGCGATCTCCACGATGCCGCTGGCCGCCGCGAGCGGATCGAGGCCGAGGGGCGCGGCCACCCGCAGGGCGATGGCCCGGCGGGCCGCGTCGGCGTCGAGCGTCATCTCGCCCCCCAGGAAGAACGCCGGGTCGAGCCGGCCCAGGACCAGGTTCGCGTCCGTGATGGTCGGGGTCGCGCCGCCCAGGCCGTAGCACGCCGGCCCCGGCCGGGCTCCCGCGCTGCGCGGGCCCACGCGGAGCGCGCCGCCCGCGTCGATCCAGGCCTCGCTGCCCCCGCCCGCGCCCACCTCCACCAGGTCGATCACCGGCGTGCGCACCGGATAGCCGCCGCCCCGCCCCTCGCCGAGCGGCGTCACCGCCTGCGCGCCCACCTCCATCTCGGTGGAGAGCCGCAGGCGCCCGTCCTGGATGAGCCCGACCTTGGCGGTGGTGCCGCCCATGTCGAAGGACAGGACATTGGGATAGCGGTACGGCGCGGCCACCGCCCCGGCCGCGATGACGCCCGCGGCCGGGCCCGACTCGACCATGTAGACCGGCCGCTCCTTCGCCGACGCGGCGGTCATCACCCCGCCGTTCGACTGCATCACGTAGAACGGCGCGGTCGCGCCGAGCGCGGCGAGGCGCGACTCGAGGGCGTCCACGTAGCGCGAGACGATCGGCATGACCGCCGCGTTCACCGCCGCGGTGCTCCCGCGCAGGTACTCGCGGAACTCCGGGCACACCTCCGAGGAGACGGAGAGCCAGGTCCCGGGCATCTCCTCGCGCACCACCGCGGCGGCGGCCCGCTCGTGGGCCGGGTTCAGATAGGAATGCAGGAAGCAGATCACCACCGCCTCGACCCCTTCCGCCCGCAGCCGGCGCACCGCCGCGCGCACCTCGCCGATGGCGAGCGGCTCCAGCACCGCGCCGGCGGCGTCGAGCCGCTCCCCGACCTCGAGGCTCCACCGCCGGGGCACGAGCGGCGCCGGCTTCTGGAGATGCACGTCGTAGAGCCGGGAGCGGATCTGGCGGCCGATCTCGAGGATGTCGCGGAAGCCCCGCGTCACCAGCATGCCCACCCGCGCGGTCTTGCCCTCGATGATCGCGTTGGTCGCCACGGTGGTGGCATGGACGACCGCGGCCACGTCGGAGCCCTCGGCCCCGCACTCCGCGAGGCCGCGCTCGAGCGCCCCCATGAAGCCCTTGGCCGGGTCCTCCGGGGTCGTGAGCACCTTGACCACCCGCACGCGCCCGGTCTCCGCGTCCACCAGGGCCGCGTCGGTGAAGGTGCCGCCGATATCGATGCCGATTCTCATAGGCCTCTTCGCGCGAGCGCTCATCGGGTGGCCTCACCAACCGCCCTGCCCCTCGTTTCGGAAGTCGCAACCGCGTCGAGGACCCCGGTGGCGGGATCCACGACCACCCCGTAGACCGCGCGGGCGCGCTCCGGGGAGATCTTGCCCTGGGCCACGTCGGCGGCCACCCGCGCCGCGTCGCGCTCGAGCGGGGCCTCGGTCCCGCCCCCGCCCGGGGTTTGCACGCTCACCACGTCGCCCGGGCCGAGCTGGAAGGTGATCTTCGACGGCAGCTCGCGCGCCCCGGCCGTCTCCGGATTCAGGATGTACTTCGCGGGCCGCGCGGCCTCGCCGCCGAAGAGCCCCCACGGCGCGTAGCGCGCCTTGTCGGACAGGATCGAGAAGCTCGGCTCGTGGCCCGGGAAGGCGTAGTCGCGCCGGACGCCGAGGCCGCCCCGGTGCCGCCCGCCGCCCTCCGAGTTCTCGATGAGGGCGTAGCGCAGGATGCGCACCGGGTAGTTGGCCTCCGTCTCCTCGATCGGCGCGTTCTCGGTGTTCTGGAAGTGCGCCTGCACCGCGTCCATGCCGTCGGTGGTCAGCGTGGCCCCGTAGCCGCCCGCGATGGTCTCGTAGTACGTGAAGTACTCGCCGGTGCCCGGGTTCATGCCCCCGAACGCGATGTTGCACACGCAGCCCTTCGTGCCCGCGACCACGCGGTCGGGCAGCGCGCCGGCCAGCGCCTTGAACAGGAGATCGCAGAGCTGCATGGCGATCTCCCAGCCCGCGGCCACCGCGGCCGGATGCTGCGCGTGCACCACCGAGCCGGGCCGGCTCCGGATGTCGATCAGGCGGTAGAAGCCGTCGTTGACCGGGATGTCCGGGTCGATCAGGCACTTGAGCACGTACACCACGCCCGAGTAGGTCTGCGACGACGTCGCGTTGGTCGGCGACTTGCGCTGCTCGTCGCAGCCGGTGAGATCGACGGACAGGCGGCCCCGCTCGATCGTCACGGTGGCGGCGAGCTTGACCGGCTGGTCGGTGACCCCGTCGCCGTCCATGAGCATGTCCGCCGCGAAGCGGCCGTCCGGGAACTCCGCGAAGGCCGCCCGCGTCCGCCGCTCGGTGTAGCGCAGGAGCTCCTCGAGGTAGTGGGTCAACGTGGCCCCGCCGTGCTGCGTGGCCAGGGCCTCGATCCGCTGCGCGCCCAAACGGTTCGCGGCGGTCTGGGCGCGGAAGTCGCCGGAGATCTCGCGGGTGCCGCGGAAGTTCGACCGGATCATCGCGAAGAGGTCGCGGTCGATCCGGCCGTCCTTCACGAACCGCACCGGCGGGATGACCAGCCCTTCCTGGTAGATCTCGCTCGACACCCCGATGCTGCCCGGCGCGCCGCCCCCCACGTCCACGTGGTGGGCGATGTTCGCCACGTAGCCGAAGAGGGCTCCCTCGTGGAACACGGGGGTGATCAGCGTGATGTCGTTCAGGTGCACCCCGCCCAGGTAGGGGTCGTTGATGAGGATGCCGTCGCCCGGGGCGAGGCGCTCGGCCCCGTAGGTGGCGATGGCCCGCGGCACGATGTGGGCGAGCGAACCCAGGTGCGAGGGCTGGGCGAAGGCCTGGGCGATGGTCCGCAGGTCGCGGTCGAAGAACGCGCAGGAGAAGTCGCCGCGCGTCTTGATGTTGGTCGAGTAGGCGGCGCGGCGGAGCGTCGCCCCCATCTCCTCGGTGATGGCGAGGAGCGCGTTGCGGATGACCTCGAAGCGGACCGGATCGACGTCGGACGCGAGGGCGCGGGTCGGGGGAGTCGTCATGGCCCGGTCATGGTACCGCTACCCGCCCGCCGGCGGCGGCGCGATCTCGCGCGTGACCCGGCACGGCGGGTAGCCCCACGAGGGGCAGTAGACGTGCTGGGGGATCGGCAGATCGGCGCCCGCGACGATCAGCGTGAGATCGTCGGGCTCGCGCACCGCCGGGATCGCGCCGCCCGCCGCGGCCGCCGTCGCCCACTCGGGCCAGTCGGTCGCGCGCACCGCGGTGCGAATCCACGAGGCGCGCCACACCTCCGCGGGAAGCCGGCCGCGGGCGAACAGCTCGCGCCGCACGTCCGCGCGCGTGCGCCCGTCCGCCGCGAGCCGCCGCGCGGTGAACGGCGAGAGGATCACCCCCGGCTTGCCGCTGTGCAGGATGCCGAAGAGCGAGGCCGCGGAGCCGATCACGCTCGCCAGCTCGTCGAGGCCGCCGGTGACGTTGATCACGGACTCGGCCCGCAGCACGGTGACCGTGCTCTGCTCCGGCCGGTAGCCCAGCTCCACGTGCAGCGACGGCCACGGCGTGTCCTCCCGCTCGGCCAGGCAGAGGCTGTAGCGCGCGGGCTGGCCGAGCCCCGCGAACGACACCGCGCCCGGCCACCCGCCGCCCAGGTTGATCATGACGAGGCGCACCGCGCGGCCGATGGCCGCGTTGGCCGGCCAGCCCGGGCCGAGCGCGCCCCACCCCGCGTTGATGCCGAGCCGCCGCGCCGCCGGCCCGTTCACGATCAGGAGCGGCGCCACGTTCTCGTCGGTGGTCTGCACGCCGCGCAGGTTGAAAGCGGGGTCGAGGATGGCCTGCACCGCGGCCAGCACCACCGGGAAGTAGTCCGGGCGGCACCCCGCCATCACCGCGTTGGCGGCCACCTTCTCGACGGTCGCGACGCCGCCGAGCGGCTCCATCTCGCCGAGCGAGGCGTGGCGCTCGAGCGCGGTCTGGGCGAGCGCCTCCTCCACCCGGCCGAGGGTGGGCGGCACGATCGGCAGCCCGTCGGTCCAGCCGCGGAGCAGGAACAGGCGGTTGACCTCGGCGGTGGGGTCGGCGTCGCGGATCAGCTCGACGCGCTGGCGGGGAAAGTCGCCGGCCAGCGGCGTCCGCGCGAGCAGCCCCTTCTCCTCCGCCCGCGCGCGCAGGGTGTCGTCGATCCACTCGCCCGAGGCGCGCTGGCCCGCCGGCAGCAGCACCCAGAGCGAATTCATACTCGGAGGGAATGGACTCCTAGCGGGCTCGGGCTTCGCGGAGCAGGGCCGGCCAGTCCGCGGGCAGGCGGACGGGCTTCGTGGTCGGGTAGCCGAGGATGCCGTTGTGGGCGAAGGCGTAGGCGTTGGTGCGCAGCGGGTCGCCGCTCACCGCCACCATCAGGTCCTCGGGCCGGCACACGATCGGCACGAGCCGCTTCGGATCCTCCGACTCCGCGAAGACGGACGGAATCTGGCCGGCCTTGACCAGCGAGTGGAGCGTCGGCTGGCCCGGAACGAGATTGGTCCACTCGCCGACGTAGCGCTCGAGCTTCTCGGCCGGGAGGCGGGCCAGCTCGAAGAGCCGCCGCTTGAGCGCCGGCTTGTCGAGACCGCCCCGCGCCAGGGTCTCGGCCAGGATCGGGCTCAGGATGAGCAGCGGACGCTGGCTCCCCGCCCCCATGCCCACCGTGAAGAGCAGCTCCCAGCCGACCTTGCCGACGAGCGCGTCGGCCAGGTAGGACAGCATCCGGTCGGGCGCGTTGCCGAACACCGAGGCGATGACGCCGCCGCCCGTGTAGCGGGAGATCGTCACCGCGCTGCCGCCGGTCACGCCCTCGTCCTCCGCGATGGTCGTCCAGCCAATCCGGCGCAGCGCGTCCTCGTTCTCGGCCAGGACCACCCGCCAGGTGTTGCCGAAGGTCCCCTTGTCGGTGCGGTGATGGAGGAAGCCGGCGACGTTGCGCAGGTACAGCCGCCAGAAGCGGCCGATGGTGGTGTTGGCCTGGATCCCGTCGCGGAGCGCGCCCTGCTCGTAGTTGAAGCCGAGCTCCTTGATGATCGGCCCGTTCAGGATGATGAGGGTCTCGGCGCCCGGCGTGTTGCCGCTGTGCTCGACGCCGTACCGCGGGTCGGCCATCGCCTCCACCAGCGCCACCAGGATCGGCATGTACTCGGGCCGGCACCCGGCCAGGACGCCGTTGACGGCCACGTTCCACACGGTGGCCCGGCGCTTGTCGGGCAGCAGGACGCCGAGCTCGGTCTCGCCGGGCCGGTCCGCGAAGCGCAGGAACTCCCGCACGCGGTCGGGAGTCGGCGGCACGATGGGCAGGCCGTCGCTCCAGTCGTTCTCGTAGAAGAAGCGGTTGACCTCGTCGAGATCGCCCTCGAAGACGATGTCGCCGGGCGCGGGCTCGACCACCGCGCCGCCGGCGCGCGCCGGGGCCTCGGTGAGGTTCCGGATGACCGCGTCCACCGTGACGGTGACCACGTTGCGCCGCAGCTCCTCGACGGTCTGCACGTCGACGTGGCCGGGCACCAGGGCCGTCGGGAGGCCCGGCAGCCCGAGGCCCGCGGCGGTGGTCGCGGCCTGGCCGCGGAAGCCCTCGCACACGAGCGACGCGGTCGGCACCCCCGCCCGCTCCGCCACCGCACTGGCCCGCAACACGGCGGGCGTGCAGCTCCCTCAGCAGGCCATCCCCGAGATGACCGCGTCGACCTCGTGCCGGCTCAGCATGTCCGGGAGGTCGGCGAGCACCTGCTGCTCGTTGCGGCCGTGGGTGGAGCCGAAGGTGTCGTAGCGCACGAAGCGGACGCCCGGGAAGCGCCGGGCCAGCTCTTCCTCGAGGATCGGGAAGATCTCGTCGCCCCGGAAGAGATCGTCCCAGAGCTGGCCGATGGTCTTGCCCTCGAGCGTGGACAGGCGCGGGGCCACGTCGGTCGCCTGCACCGTCCGGGCGCCGCGCGGCCACACCACCCGGTAGATCTCGCGTCCTTCGGATCGGCTCATGGGTCCACCTCGAATGGGAATGGCCGGGAGAGCGGCGGCGGGGTCAGAGGTCGATGCCGAAGTAGCGCTTGAAGCGGCCGTTGTACTCCTCGTCGCTCAGCTCGCCGCCCATCGCGACCCACTCCTCGTCGCTGATCCGGGCGCGTCCGGCGGCCAGGCCCTCCGCGTCCGCGCCGACCAGGTAGCGCAGCCGCGGCCGGTCGGTGGTGATCGCCTCCAGGATCGTCGCCGCGACCGTCTCCGGCTTGCCGGGGTTGCGGAAGCCGGCCGCGAAGAGCTTGCCGTTGCGGCGCATGATCTGCCGGTACGGCGAGGTCTTGTCGAAGCGGGTGGCGCCCGCCGAGTTCTCGAAGATCGCGGTCTGGATCACGCCGGGCTCGATGATCGCCACCCGGATCCCGAAGGCGGCCACCTCGTGGGCCAGCGCCTCGCTCGCCGCGGCGAGCGCGTGCTTGGACGCGGAGTACGCGATCTGGTTGGGGGTGGCCACCCGGCCCGCGATCGACGTGACGTTGACGATGCACCCCGCCCGCCGCTCGCGCATGGACGGCAGCACCGCCCGGATCATCCGGATCGGGCCCCAGTAGTTCGCCTCGAACATCGCCCGGTGCTCGGGCTCGGGCGTGAGCTCGAGCGGGGTGGCCCCGCCGATGCCCGCGTTGTTGACGAGCACGTCGATGGGCCCCTCGGCGGTCACCGTCGCGGCCACCGCGCCGTCGATCGAGTCCTGCCGCGTGACGTCGAGCTCGCGCACCGTGAGCGGCAGGCGCTCCGCGCGCGCGGCCTCCTCGAGGGGGCCGGCCTTGGCCAGGTTGCGCATGGT
>DATFGS010000009.1:0-2410 GCA_035249225.1 Candidatus Methylomirabilota bacterium
CGACGCAGCCGCGGGCGCGATCGGCGGCGCCGGGGCGATCTCGGGGACCGGCGCGGGCGGCACGACGGACGGCGCGGGGCGGAAGATGGTCGCGGCGGGCTTGGCCGCGTCGAGCGAGGGCGCGGGCGCCAGCTCGATCACCTCGGGCGTCTCCTCGACGGTCTTCGGGGCCGCCTTCTTCGCGCGCGCGGGCGGGGCGCCGCCGGCGGCCTTCTTCTTCGGCGCGGCCGGCGCGTCACCCTCGGCCGCCTTCGGCTTGGGCGCGCGCTTGGGCTTGGCCTCGGCGGGCAGGTCGCGGCCGCGGCCCAGCTTGACCCGCAGCTCGTTGGCCGTCGCGGCGAGGAGGGGGCTCATGGCCCGCATGCCCTTGTGGCCCATGCCTTCGAGCGCCACGATCAAATCCTTGCTGGTGACGCCCAGCTCCTTCGCCAGATCGATGACCTTGACCCGTGCCGCCACGCGCGCTACCTCCTCGGCCAACTCGCCAGAATGACCACCGCGGGCTCCTGCGGGGGACGACTCGCACCCTTGAACGCGTGCCCCAGCCGCCCCGCCTGCAGCGCCTTCTCCACGCACTCGGTCGTGGCGCACACATACGCGCCGCGCCCCGCCGCGCGCCCGTCCCGATCCACGCTCACCACCCCGCCTGGATCCCGCACCAGCCGGATCAACTCCGCCTTCGCCCGCACCACGCGACAGGCGATGCAGGTGCGGCGAGGCGGGCGCTTCGCCCGCTTCAGCTTCTCAAGTGGGTCGGCTCGATCTCCGATCCACCGTCCTCGACCGGAGGCTCGTCCGGATCCGCGCTCTCGGCGGGCATCTCCGGATGCTCGGCCACCCACGCCTGCGCGGCGGCCAGGATCGCGCTCGCCTTGGCCTCGCCGATGCCCGGCAGCTCCTGCAGGGCGGACAGCCCGCCCTCCACCACGCGGGAGGGCGAGTGCAGCCCCGCGTCCACCAGGCGCTCCACGAGCTGCGGGCCGACGCCGGGCAGGTCGCCGAGGCCCTGCCGGCCCTCCGCGCGCTCTTCCTCGTCGCGGCGCTTCTCCTCCTCGACCTCGCCCTCGCTCTTGATGTCCACCCGGAAGCCGGTGAGCTTCGCGGCGAGCCGCGCGTTCTGCCCCTTCTTGCCGATCGCGAGGGAGAGCTGGTTGTCCGGGACGATCACCAGCACGGTGCGCAGCTCGTCCTCCGGCGCGCCCTCCGGGAGATCGGAGACCGTGACCGACGACACCTTGGCGGGCGACAGCGCGCGCGCCACGAAGACCGCCGAGTCGGGCGACCACTCCACGATGTCGATCTTCTCGCCGCGCAGCTCCCGGCTGATGACCTGAATGCGCGTGCCCCGCAGGCCGACGCAGGCCCCGATCGGGTCCACGTCGCGCTTGGTGGACGACACCGCGACCTTGGCCCGCTCGCCCGGCTCGCGCGCGGCCGCCTTCACCAGCACGATACCCTCCGCGATCTCCGGGATCTCGGTCTCGAAGAGCCGGACCAGGAAGCCCGGGTGCGTGCGCGAGAGCAGGATCTGCGGGCCCTTGGCCGTCTTCTTGACTTCCAGCATGTAGGCACGAAGCCGGTCGCCGGGATTGAAGCGGTCGCCGGGCAGCTGCTCCCGCTCGGTGATGACCGCCTCCGCCTTGCCCAGCTCCACCACCACGTTGCGCTTCTCGATACGGTGCACCGCGCCCCGCACGATCTTGCCCTCGCGGTCGATGAACTCGGCGTAGACCGCGTCGCGCTCCGCGTCGCGCACGCGCTGCAGGATCACCTGCTTGGCGGTCTGGGCCGCGATGCGCCCGAACTCCTGCGGGGCCAGCTCCTGCTCGATCTCGTCGTCCATCTGCACGTCGGCGTTGAGCCGCCGGGCCTGGTCGAGCGTGATCTCGAGCTTGGGATCGGTGACCGCGGCCACCACCTTCTTGCGGGCGAACACCCGCAGGGCGCCGGTCTGCCGGTCGATCTGCATGCGGACGTTGTCCGCCGCGCCCATGGTCTTCTTGGACGCGGACAGCAGCGCAGACTCCAGCGCCTCGAAGAGGACCTCCTTGCCGATCCCCTTCTCGCGCCCGATCTGCTCGACGACGAAGATCAAGTCTTTGTTCATCATCACTTTGTCCGCCCGAACGCCTGCAGCTGGAGCCGCGCCTTGGTCACCAGCCGACGCGGCACCTCGCGCCGCGTTCCCACCTCTTCCTCCAGCATCAGCGCCGACGGGGACACCTCCAGCAGCCGCCCCGCGAACTCGGTCTGCCCGTCCAGCGGCTCGCCCACCCAGCAGCGCACGTCCCGCCCGATGGCCCACCGCAGCTCGCGGTCCTTCCTCAGCAGCCGGTCGAGGCCCGGCGAGGACACCTCGAGATCATAGGAGGGCTCGATCAGGCCGGACACGTCCAGCACGTCACCCGCC
>DATFGS010000010.1:0-1240 GCA_035249225.1 Candidatus Methylomirabilota bacterium
GCGCTCGGTCCCCACGAGGCGGGCCACCGCGGGCTCCGGGAGATCCTCGACATCCTCGAGGGCGGCCGCCTCGCCCCCGCGGTGCGGGACATGGCCACGCGGGTCTTCCAGCGGCTCGCCGAGGCGGAGGCGCGGGTGCACGGCACCACGCCGGAGCGCGTGCACTTCCACGACGTGGGCGCGGTGGACGCGATCGTCGACGTCACCGGCGCCTGCATCGGCCTCCACCTGCTCGGCGTGGACGCGGTCCACGTGGGCGCCCTGCCAGTGGGCGGGGGGTTCGTGGAGGGCCCGCACGGCCGCATGCCGGTGCCCGGCCCGGCCACCGCCGAGCTGCTCAAGGGCTTCCCCACGCTCGACCCCGGGATCCGCCGGGAGCTGGTCACCCCGACCGGGGCGGCCATCCTCACGACCCTGGCGGCCGGCGCGGGCGTGATGCCGGCCATGCGGGTGACCGCGGTCGGGTACGGGGCCGGCACCATGGACCTCGAGACCCCCAACGTGCTGCGCCTCTTCGTGGGCGAGGCCTCGGAGGCCCTTGGTCCCGCGCCTACCGAGACCATCGTGCAGGTCGAGACCACCGTGGACGACATGTCGCCGCAGCTGTACGAGCCCCTGCTGGAGCGGCTCCTCGAGGCGGGCGCGCTGGACGTCTGGCTGACGCCCGTCATCATGAAGCGCAGCCGGCCCGGGGTGGTCCTGACCGCGCTCTGCGAGCCGGCGCGGGTCGCCGACCTCTCGCGGCTCCTCTTCGAGGAGTCCTCCACCATCGGCGTCCGCTGGACCGCGTACCAGCGCAGCCGCCTCGAGCGCGAGATGGTACGTCTCGACACCGCGTACGGGCCGGTGACCTTCAAGGTCTCCCGGCTCGAGGGCCGGGTGGTCACGATCACCCCCGAGTTCGAGGAAGTCCGGCGCATCGCGCGCGAGAAGGACCTCCCGGTCCGGGAGGTCCTCGAGCAGGCGCGCGTCGAGGGCCGCCGACTCCTCGCCACCCCTTGACAGCGTCCCCGGCCCGGCATACGGTTGGGGGCGCTTTCCCGGCCTCGGACCCTCATCACTCAGGAGGTTGCGCGGTGAAAAAGACCGTGTCGATGACGATCAACGGTGCCCCCCAGTCCCACGAAGTCGAGCCGCGGCTCCTGCTCGTCCACTACATCCGGGAGCAGGCGGGCCTGACCGGCACGCACGTCGGGTGCGACACGAGCCAGTGCGGCGCCTGCACGGTGCACGTCAACGG
>DATFGS010000011.1:0-9946 GCA_035249225.1 Candidatus Methylomirabilota bacterium
GGGCAGCGCCTCGCGCTCGATGGCCCCGGTCGAGCCGAAGGGGCGGCCGCTCTCGCGCTTGCAGTTGATGAGGGCGAGCACCCCGATGATCTCGCCGCCCGGCGTCTGCATCGGCAGGACCAGCAGCGACTTGGTGCGGTACCCGGCGAGGGCGTCCACCTCCGGGTTGAAGCGGTACGGACGGTCGGCGGGCAGCGCGTAGGCGTCGGCCACGTCGAGGACCTCGCCGGTGAGGGCCACGTGGCCGGCCAGGCTGTCCGCGCTGATCGGCAGCGCGACGGTGTTGAACTCGACGGGCACGCTCTCGTTCTGGGCCAGCTCGAAGCGCAGGCGGCGCGAGCCGTCGGCGGCGGTCTCCACCAGGTAGATCGAGCCCGCGTCGCTCCGGGTGATGCGGCGCGCCTTGGTCAGGATCAGCTCGAGCAGCAGCTTGGTGTCCCGCTCGCCCGAGAGGCGGACCCCGATGGCGTTCAGCTCCTCGAGCTGCCGGGTGGTCTCCCGCGCCTCGCGGGTGACGCGGGCCTGCTCGCACGCCGCGCGCAGCACGCTCGCGAGCGTGGCCGGGCCCACCGGAAGGGTGAGCGTGACGAAGCCGCGCGCCATCGGCGCCGCTTCCGGGAGCTCCGAGAGCACGACCGCCGGCACCTGGGCCCGCCGCGCCGCTTCGAGCAGGGCTGCGTCGAGATCGTCCATCGGGCCGTCGAGGAGCAGCACGCCCGCGTCCTCGGATGGGAAGGTGGCGGGCTGCCCGGGCTCGAGCAATCGCGGCTCGAGATCATCGGGCAGGCCCGCCACCAGTCCCCCGCGGGAGAAGTCCGCGGGGGACCACACGATGCCGCGTCTACGTGGAGACGGCTCGTACGCCTGATCGTCGATCATGGGTCGCGTCCTGGGGAGCGCGATCGCGCGGGTCAGCGGCCCAGCAGCCCGCCGAGCGGAAGCTGGGGAAGCGGCACGCCACCGAGAGGAGCACCCCGCCGCCGACGATCGGAAGCCCGCCGCCGGTGGGCAGGCTCCCACCGAGCGACAGGGACGGCAGGGCGGCCGCCCTCGCGAGGACTTTCGTTCCGGGCATGATCGATCTCGCTCCCTCTCACGGCGCGCGGTAGCTACGTCGAGCCAGTGTCGGTCTGGGGGGAGCAAAGCGGGTGCCACGCGGACACTCGGGCATAAGCGATTGAAACGGCTGGCGGGATGGTGTCAGCGGGTCGACGCGAGATCGCTGACACTCGCAAGAAACGGCAGGCGAAACGACGAGATGCGAATGCATTTCGTGCTCACGCGCCCGCTTCACACCGGCGCGCGGCCGCGCCGCGCGCCGGGAGGACCGCCGCGCCTACCGCGAGCCGGTGAGCTGCTGCCGCGCCAGCACCGCGCCCGCCGCGAGCGCGCGCACCTTCTGGTTGCACATGTAGCGGGGGGACCAGCCGAAGCCGCAGTCGGGATTGACGTAGAGCTTCTCGGGGCGGCAGACCGTGAGCACGCGCCGGATGCGGGCCGCCACGTCCTCCGGGCTCTCGGGATTGAAGCCCTTCACGTCGATGACCCCGGCCCCCAGCTCGCGATCCTGGCCGTACTCCTTCCAGAGATCGAGCTCGGAGAGCTCCCGGCCCGCGAACTCGAGCACGAGCTGCTCGGCCCGGGCCTTCAGCACGCCCGGGAAGTAGGGGCGGTAGGAGCGGTCGAAGCGGGAGCGGCCGAAGCGGTTGCCGAAGCAGATGTGGAAGCCGAGCTTGGCCTTGACGCCCTCGGTGGCCAGGTTGAACAGGCGCGCCATCTCCTCGCCGCTCACGTTGCCGCGCGCCGGCTCGTCGATCTGGATGAAGTCGGCGCCCGCGGCCACGAGCCCGCGAAGCTCGGCGTTGATCACCTCGGCGAAGCGCTCGGCCACGTCGACCACGCCCTTGTACATCTTGCCGGGATGGATGCGGGAGCCGAAGGTGAGCGGTCCCGCGCAGGTGGCCTTGACGCCGCGGGTGGTGTGGGCCTTGAGGTACTCGAACTCCTTGACAATGCCGAGCCCGCCCGCGGGCGCCTCGATGCGCCCGGTCGCCTCGTAGCGCGTCTGCTGGTCGTAGCCCCAGGGGCCGGCCTTGCGCCGGATCGGCAGCGGCTCGATGCCCTTGATGATTGCGTAGTAGGAGTCCACGTAGCCGTCGAGGCGGCGCACCTCGCCGTCGGTGATGACGTCGAGGCCGGCCCGCTCCATGTCGCGGATGGCGGTGTCGGCGGCGTCGTCGAACATCTCCTCGAGGTCGCCGGGCCCCATGTCCCCGGCCTCGTAGGCCTTCACGGCGGTGTACCACCAGCCGGCCTTGCCGTGCGAGCCGACGACGGTGGACGGGATCAGCGGGAGAGCGGCCATCAGCGTGTCCTCCTGGTGTGAGCGCGAGCGATTATAATGTCCCGGCGATGAGCGCGACCGCGGCCGAGACTCATGCGAGCATCCTATCTCTCCCGGATCTGGTCAATACCGATGCGGGGCTGGTCCGGCGGGGACGCTACTTCACCGCTACCTTCCTGGTCGAGGCCGGCGACGCCGAGTTCCTGGTGCGGGTGGTCGAGGGCCGTCTCGCCTCGGTCGAGCGCGGGCCCTTCCTGATGCGGCCCTGGGCCTTCGCGCTCCGCGCGTCCGCGGACACCTGGCAGCGCTTCTGGGCGCCCACGCCCGCGCCCGGCTACCACGACCTCTTCGCGATGAAGAAGCTCGGGGTGGCGCGGATCGAGGGCGACCTGACGCCGCTCATGGCCAATCTCCGCTACGTCAAGGACGTGGTGGCGGCCCCCCGGCGGAGGCGCTGAATGACCGAGCCCGTCTTCGAGCCGATCAAGGGGACGTACCTGCGGCTGGCGCTCGACGGCCGCGCGCACCGGCTCTACTTCGAGGAGGCGGGGCAGGGCATCCCGCTCGTGTGCCTGCACACCGCGGGCGCGGACGGCCGCCAGTTCCGCCACCTGCTGAACGACGAGGCGATCACCCGTCACTACCGCGTGCTGGCCTTCGACATGCCGTGGCACGGCAAGTCGCTGCCGCCCGCGGGATGGCAGGACGAGGAGTACCGCCTCACCACGCGCGGGTACGTGGAGCTCATCCTGGCCTTCTGCGCCGCCCTCGGCCTCGAGCGGCCGGTGGTCCTCGGCTGCTCCATCGGGGGCAAGATCGTGCTCGAGCTGGCCCGGGCGCATCCCGACCGCTTCCGTGCCCTGATCGGCCTCGAGTCCGCCGCCTACCAGCCGCCGTGGTACGACGATACCGGCTGGCTCCATCGCCCCGACGTGCACGGCGGCGAGCTGTGCGGCGCGCTGATGTCGGGGCTCATCGCCCCGCAGAGCCCGGACGAGACGCGCTGGGAGACGCTCTGGGGCTACATGCAGGGCGGGCCGGGCGTGTTCAAGGGCGACCTGCACTTCTACCGGGTGGACGGCGACTTCCGCGACCGGGTCGGCCAGATCGACACCGGGCGCTGCCCGCTCTACCTGCTGACCGGCGAGTACGACTTCTCGTGCACGCCGGAGGACACGCGGCTCACCGCCGAGAAGATCCCGGGGGCGCGCTTCACGGTCATGACCGAGATCGGGCACTTCCCGATGGCCGAGAACCCCGCCCAGTTCCGCCGCTACATCCTGCCGGTCCTCGACGAGATCCGCGCGGCCGCGCGCTGAGCCCCGGCCCGCGCGGGTCATGCCGCGCCGCCGATGATGCGCATCACCGTCGCATCGTCACGGACCGCGTCGGGGCGGCCCGCGAAGATGATCTCCCCGCGCTCGATCACGTAGAGGCGCGTGGCGAACTCGGGAACGTGGTGGATGTTGGACTCGGCGAGCAGGATCGCGTGCCCGCGCTGGGTGATCTCGGCGAGGCCCCGGCTGACCGCCGGGATGATGGCGGGCGAGAGGCCCTCGAAGGGCTCGTCGAGCACCAGCACGTGCGGATCGAGCGCGAGGGCCCGCGCCACCGAGAGCATCTTGCGCTCGCCCCCGCTCATCTCGGGGCCCTTGCGGTGCCGGTAGCCCCGCAGCGCCGGGAACACCTCGTAGGCGCGCTCGACCCGCTCCGCCGCGGGGCGGCCGGCCGGCCGCGTCCAGGTCGAGATCTCGATGTTCTCGGCCACCGTGAGATCCGTGAAGATCCCGCCGTCCTCGGGCGCGAACCCGACGCCGCGCCGGGCGATCTCGTGGGTGTGGCGCCCCTGGATCTCCTCGCCCTGGAAGACCACGCGGCCGGCCCGCGGGCGCAGGTAGCCCATGATCGTGCGCAGCGTGGTGGTCTTGCCCGCGCCGTTGCGGCCGACCAGGCAGACCACCTCGCGGTCGCCGACCTCGAGGGAGACCCGGCGCAGGATGTGGCTCGACTGGATGAAGACGTCTACGCGCTCGACGGTCAGCACGACCAGCGCCTCACCCTGCCCTCTGCCCCTTCGGGGGCGGGGGGAGGTGGTGGGTCCGGCCGATGACCGTGTCCACCACGCGCGCGTCGGCGCGGATCGCGGCGGGGGTGGCGTCGGCGAGGACCTTCCCCTGGTGGAGCGCGACGATCCGGTCCGAGTAGCCGAACACGATGTCCATGTCGTGCTCGACCTGGATGATCGCCTTGAGGCCCATGCGCCGCGAGGCGGTCACCAGGATGTCCATGATGGCCGACTTCTCGGCGGTGCTCACCCCGCTGGTCGGCTCGTCCAGCAGGATGATCTCCGGCCTGAGCGCGAAGGCGGAGGCCACGTCGAGGAGCTTCTTGTCGCCCTGGGAGAGCTGCCGCGCGGGCACGTGTCGCTTGTCGGCCAGCCCGAAGAGCTCGGCCACCTCGAGCGCGTCGTCCTGCGCCTCGCGGTCGCCGGCCAGCGAGCGGAACAGCGACGTGCCCCGGCCGAGGCGGGAGATGACCGGGGCGAGCAGGGTCTCGAGCACGGTGAGGTCCGGGAAGATCTGCACGAGCTGGAAGCTCCGGGCCAGGCCGAGCCGGGTCAGGGCCACCGGGCCGATGCCGGCCACGTCGCGCGCCTTGAAGCGCACCGTGCCCGCGGTGGGCCGCAGCACCCCGGTGAGCACGTTGATGAGCGTGGACTTGCCCGCGCCGTTGGGGCCGATGATCGAGACGAACTCGCCGGCGCCCACCGCGAGGCTCACCCCGTCGAGCGCGACGAAATCGCCGTAGCGCTTGCGGACATCGCGCGCCTCGAGGATCACGTGCGCGAGACCTCGACCGGCCCGCGGCGGGTGAAGAGGCCCATGAGCCCGCCCGGCGCGAAGATCACGATGACGGCCAGGATGGCCCCGAACACGAGCCGCCAGTAGGGCACCACCGACATCACCGCGTCCTGCAGGAAGATGAAGACGAAGGCGCCCAGCACCGGACCGAAGAAGCTCGCGAAGCCGCCCAGCAGCGCCATGAACACGAGGCTGCCCGAATGGGTCCAGTAGGCGAGGGTGGGATCCACGTTGCCGGTCGGCGGCCCGAGGAGCGCGCCCCCCACCGCCGCGAACACCGCCGAGATGACGAAGGCGTACCAGCGGTAGCGCGTCACGCTCACCCCGAGGGCTTCCGCCTTCACCGGGTTGTCGCGGATCGTGCGCAGGCAGAGGCCGAACGGCGAGTGCACGATCCGCCACATGACCGCGGCGGCCACGATCAGGACGCCCAGGCAGTAGTAGTAGTAGGGGCCCACCAGGTAACTGGTCTTGGGCATCGCGTCCAGATCGAGCCCGAGCAGGAGCGGCCGCAGCACCTGCATGCCCTCGTCGCCGCCGGTGAGCCGGTAGAACTTGAGCAGGAACGTGTAGAAGACCATGCCGAAGGCCAGCGTGAGCATGCCGAAGTAGATCTTCACGTACCGCACGCAGAGGAGGCCCACCGGGGCGGCGATGAGCGCGCCCAGGACCGCCGCGGCGAGCACGATCACCTCCAGCGAGCGGATGCCCGCGCGGGTGGTGAGGAAGGCCCCCGCGTAGGCCCCGACGCCCACGAAGAGCGCGTGGCCGAAGGAGACGAGGCCGGTGTAGCCGAAGAGCAGGTTGAGACCGAGCAGGATCACCCCGTAGGCCATGAACGGCAGCATGAGGAGCAGGCGGTAGGGGCTCAGCAGCAGCGGGAGGACGAGCAGCGCGACCAGGGCCAGGCCCAGGACCACGCGACTCTTCACGCGGCCGCTCCCCCGAAGAGCCCGCGCGGGCGCAGCAGCAGCACCGCGATCACGATCAGGTAGATCAGAAGCATCTCGATCTCGGGATACACGCTGATCGCCACCGAGCGGAGCACGCCCACCACGAGGGCGCCCACCAGCGCGCCGCGCATGCTGCCGAGCCCGCCGATCACCACCACCGCGAAGGCCTCGACGATCAGCTCGATGCCCATCTCGCTCATCGCCGCGGTGGCCGGGATCACCAGCGCGCCCCCCAGCGTGCCGAGCGCGGTGCCGAGGGTGAAGACGCGGGCGTAGATCCCGCGCATGTCCACCCCGAGGGCCTCCGCCATCTCGCGGTTGTCGGCGGCGGCGCGGATGATGCGGCCGAACGCGGTGCGGGTCAGCATGTACCCGAGGCCCGCCGCGATCGCCACGCTGGCCGCGATCACGATCAGGTTGTAGACCGGGACGACCGCGCCGAGGATCCGGGCCTGCCCGTAGAGCAGGTAGTGCCCGGACGTGGACCGGGGCGCGGTGCCCCAGGTGAGGCGGATCGCGTCCTCCATCATGAGGACGAGCGCGAAGGTGAGCAGGAGCTGGAAGGTCTCGTCGCGGTCGTAGACGAAGCGGAGCAGCCCGCGCTCCACCACGAGGCCCACCGCGCCCACCGCGAGGCCCGCCACCGCGAGGGGCAGGATGAAGAGGATCGGCGGCCCCCCGGCGCCGGTGAAGGCGGCCACCGCGGAGACGCCCACGTAGGCGCCGAGGGCGTAGAACGACCCGCAGGCCAGGTTGAAGATCTTCTGGACGCCGAAGACGAGCTGCAGGCCCGCCGCGACCAGGAACAGGATTGCGGCGTGGAAGATGCCGCTCATCAGGATGTTGACGACGTTCGCGGTCACGCGACGAGCGTCCGGCTACTCGATGACGCGGTCGGCCCGCGCGATGAGCGCGGGCGGGATGGCCAGCCCGAGGGTCCGGGCGGTGCGGAGGTTGATCACGAGATGGAACTCGGCGGGTTGCTCGACGGGGAGGTCGCCGGGCCGGGCGCCCTTGAACAGGCGGTCCACGTAGACGGCGAGCCGGCGCGTGGTCCCGCCGAGGCTGCTGCCGTAGGACATCAGGCCGCCGTCCTCCACCTGCTCGGGCCACTCGTACATCGCGGGCAGGCGGTGCTTCGCGGCGAGCGCGATGATCCGCTTCCGGTCTCGGACGAAGAAGGTGTGCGCGCCGACGAAGAGCGCATCCGGCCGCGCGGCGGTCAGCGCGGCGAAGGCGCGCTCGTAGTCGCCGGCTTGTGCCTCGGTGACGGTGAGCTTGATCCCGAGCGTCGCCGCGGCCTGCTGCGTCTCCTGTACCTGGAGCTGGATGCCGGGATCCGCCGGCGCGAGGAAGGCGATGCGCACGGCACCCGGCACTGCGGCCTTGAGCAGCTCGAGCTTCTTTGCGGCCAGGGTGCCCGCCGGCGCGATCAGGATGCCGGTGACATTGCCCTCGGGCTTGGCGAGGCTCTTGACGAGCCCGGCCGCGACCGGGTCGAAGTTGCCGTAGAAAACGATCGGGATCGTCTTGGTCGCGGCCATGGCCGCCCGGACCGCCGCCGAGCTGATCGCGACGATCGCATCCATGCGGAGGCGCACCAGCTCGCGCGCCAGCTCCGGGAGCCGGTCAAGCCGCCCGTCCGCGTAGCGACCTTCGACCACAAGGTCGCGGTCCGTGGCGTAGCCCATCTCGCGCAGGGCCTTCGGGATCAGGATCACGGCCACGTTCTGTTCCGTCGGTGACGGCGCGGCGGTTGGCGCGAGGATGCCCAGGCGGTAGACGCGCCCCGCCGGCTGCGCGGCGGCGGGACGCGGCAGGGTCGCGCCGGCGGCGACGAGAGCGAGGAACGCGCGCCGGCGCATCGGAGTCATGGAACGGCTCCCTCACCCTGCCCTCTCCACGATGGGGAAAGGGGAGAACGGGAACCCTCTCCCCCGGGAGGGAGAGAGGGCAGGGTGAGGGGGTGGCCGGGAATCAGATCTTCCAGCCCGCGATCCAGTCCATCAGCTTGGCGCCGGCCGGCTTCATGCCCTGCTTGGTGGAGACGACCTCGAGCGGGTTGACGGTCACGAAGTCGTAGCTGTTCTTGTGGGTGGTGATGCCCTGGTAGAAGCTGCACATCTGGATGTGGTCCTCGCGCCAGCTCCGCTTGCCGGAGAGCGATTCCACCTCGATGCCCTCGAGCGCCTTCACCACCTGCTCCTTGGAGGGCCATTGCCCGGCCGACGCGTAGGCCTTCTCCACCGCCGCCTTGTAGGATTCGGCGCAGAAGAACGCGTGGTCGCACTCGTAGGGCGGGTACTCGTTGTACTTGGCCTTGTACTCACGGCTGAACTGCTTGAGCAGCGCGCTGCCCTTGGGATCCTCGAAGTACATCGAGTTGTAGCCGAGCAGCAGCCCCTCGGGGGTGAACTCCTTCTTGAGCGAGTCGTGCACGCCGCCCGCGGTGGTGAACACGCCCTTCATGGTCTTGAAGAGGCCGACCGCGGCGGCCTGCTTCATGATGATGGTGGCGTCGCCCGACCAGAACGAGCACATCAGGAGGTCGGCCTTCGACTGCTGGATCGCCGCGATGTGCGAGGTGAAGTCGGTGACCCCGAGCTTGGGGAACAGCTCGAGCACGAACTTCACGTCCGGGATGTAGCGCTTGAGCACCGCCTGGTAGGTCTGCCAGCAGTCGTGGCCGTAGGAGTAGTCGTTGCCGATGCCCGCCACCGTCTTGATGCCCTTGAAGTACTTGGGGGTGAGCTGGCCCGCCACGATCGCCTCGACCTCGTTGTCCACGCTGCGGAACGCCCACTTCGGATTGGGCATGGTCTCCTCCACGCCCTTCTGCGTGGTGCCGTCCCAGGAGAGCCACGGCGTGGCCAGGTCCTCGGCCACCGGGGCCAGGGCCAGGGTGACGCCGGTGGAGATGCCGCCCAGCACGACCTCGCACTTGTCCTGCAGGATGAGCTTGCGATAGCGCTCGACGGTGTCCTTGGGCGTGGATTCCTCCTCCACCACCAGCTCGACCTTGCGGCCCAGGATGCCCCCCGCCTTGTTCACCCGATCCGCCCACCACTCGGTGCCGCGGAGCCCGGCCGTGCCGACCGGCGCCGCGATGCCGGCGCGGATGGCGACCACCCCGATCTTGACCGGATCCGCGGGCACGCCCTTCTTGGCCTGGGCGCGCGCCACCGTCGGGGCGGCCACCATGCCCGCCGCGGCGGCCCCACCCACGAGGCCCAGGAACTCGCGTCTCGTCGTCGTCATGAGGCTCTCCTCTTTGAGAGTGATTGGTCCTAGCCCTGCAGCCGCTTGCGCGCCAGCGCCACGCCGGCGGTGAGACGCTTGAGCTTCTCGAACGCCACCCAGCGCGGGACCGGGAAGAAGCCGCAGTCCGGCAGCAGCGAGAGGCGCTCGGCCGGGATGGATCGCAGGCACAGGGCCACCCGCTCCGCGACGTCCTCGGGAGTTTCCATGTAGAAGCTCTTCACGTCAACCACCCCGCAGGCCACGTCGCGGTCGACCCCGATCTCCTTCCACATCTCGATCTCGGCCATCTCCCGGTTGGCGTACTCGAACACGAACTGGTCGCAGCGGGTCTCGAGCAGCATCGGGAACATCCACCGATACGACCGCTTGCCGCGCGGCCGCGAGAGGAGGTTGCCGAAGCAGACGTGGTAGCCGATCCGGGCCTTCACGCCCTCCACGCAGGCGTTGAACATCTTCACGTACTCGGCGGCCTGGCCGGGCACGATCGCCGCGGAGGGCTCGTCCACCTGGATCCAGGTGGCCCCGGC
>DATFGS010000012.1:0-1665 GCA_035249225.1 Candidatus Methylomirabilota bacterium
TCGTCTAGCCAAGGAGTGCCTCCTGGAGCGCGAGCCCGGTGGAGGGATCGAGGAGCGACTGGGACTCGCGCCGGAATGGAAGCCACGTGAGGCGGGCGCCGGTGAATGCGGGCTCGGCCTCCGCGGCCGCCGCCACCTCGCGCGGCGTCCGGCGCAGGCCCGCCGCCGCGAAGCGCGCCATCAGCACCGCGTCACCGGCGTCGTAGAAGCAGCCGTGCGCGGCGGGGCGCTCGCCGGTCCACGGCCGGTACGCGGGAGGCTTCGCGGTCAGCCGCGCGGCCAGGTCGTGCAGCGCCTTGAGCCGCCGGTAGCGGAACGCGGGCGCCCAGGCGCGCGAGGCACCGCCCGCCGGATCGAGCTGCCAGAACGGCAGGTAGATCGCCTCGCCCGCGGGGCCGGGATTCGCCGCATCGGGTCGCACGTCGGCGATCTCGTGGGGCATGTCGGTCAGCTCGACGCCCTGGACCTGCCAGGCCCGATGGCACGAGCCGCAGAAGAAGATGACGTCGTCGGGCTCGACGGGCAGGGCCCAGCCGCAGTTGGGGCAGACGAGCGGGCGGAGCCCGACCGTCCGCGGCTCGTCGGTCGCGGGGCGCTCCAGGGCTTCGCGGAGCGACAGCGGCGCGCGCGGCTGCACCACGCTCTCGGCCACCGCGTCCACCACCGTGAGCCAGCGCTCCTCGTCCTTCGCGAGCTCGACCACCCAGAACGGGAAATAGATCACGCTCAGGATGCGCCCGAGGACCTGCCGGTAGACCACGTGCTCGAAGCCGCGCGCGGCCAGCCCCTGCGCCATCGCGCGCTCGGCCGCGAGCTGGGGCGCGACGATGGTCCCGAGCGCGGCGAGGGCCGAGCGCTCGAAGAGCGATACGCGGAGGACCTGGGCCCGCACGCCCAGGGAGGCCACCCCGAGGGCGGCCACGTCCGCTGCCGGGAAGGTCTTCTCCACGTAGCGGTCGAGGAACTGGACCTGTGCGTCCGGGCCGGAGCGCGCGGGCGCGGTGCGCATCGCGGTGAGCACCGCCAGGTCGAGCGGGCGCTCCGGCTTCGGGGCCTCGCCCAGCAGATCGCGCACGGCGTCGCCGGCCTTGCGCCCGAGCAGGACGTCGGCGCCCCAGCCCAGCATCGAGCCGATGGGGATCTCGATCTCGGGCCGGTCGGACTCGCGGCCGCCCAGGCTCTCGCCCACGGTCGGGAAGGCCGCGCTCTCCGGCTCTGGCTTCGGCGGCACGTCCTGCCACTGGAAGTCGTGGCCGGTCAGACGATAGAAGGGCACGAAGAAGAGCCGGGCGCCCGCCACGCGCGCCTCGAGGCGGCCGGTGCGGGCGACCGCGCCCGCGACGTCGGCCTTGACCTTCGGGGCGACCCAGTAGCTCAGCAGCTGCTTGCGGCCGGTGACGAGGAGGTTGGAGCCGCAGCTCGGGCAGCGGATGGCGTTGGCCCCCTCGGAGAAGTCGAGCGGGCCGCTGCAGGTGGGGCACTCGGTCGAGACGACGACCTGGCTCATGACGACGTCGTCGAGGAAAAGCGGCGGCGTGGCGCGCCGGCGCTAGGCGCCGGGCACCGCCTGGCCGCAGGTCGAGCAGAAGCGCGCGCCGGCCGTCAGCTCGGCCTGGCAGCGCGCGCACCGCGGGGCCGTGGCGATCTGGTGGCCGCAGCGCGGGC
>DATFGS010000013.1:0-2168 GCA_035249225.1 Candidatus Methylomirabilota bacterium
CACGCGCGGGTCGGCTCCACGGCGACGATCGAGGAGGCGGCCGGCACGCCGGGCGCCCCGGGGTCGAGGACGTCGCCCGGTCCCAGGAAGTCCGCGGGGGCCTCGCCCTCCGGCCCCGGGCCGGACACGCGGATCGATCCCGACGCGACGATTCCGACCCAGTCCGGCGCGGGGTCGCCCTCGGTCAGGATCCGGGCGCCGGCCGGCCACTGCTCGGCGCGCGAGCCGGCCGCCAGCGCGGCCCGCGCGGACTCGTCGAGGTGGGCGCACCCCGGCAACCGGGAGAGGAGCGCGTGGAGATCGGAGTCCACGGCGGGGTCCGGCCCGGCTAGGACGCGGCGCCGCGCCCTCGGGACAGCCACGAGCGCAGCCCGGACACGGCCAGGACCACGGTGCCCGCCACGTTCATCGCGATCACGAGGACCAGCGCGAGCAGCAGGAGGACCATGACCGGGCGCACGACGTCGGCGAATCCGGCGTCCGGAGGCAGGACCTCCTGCAGGGCGAAGAGGGGCGTCAGCACGAGCGCGGGAAGCGCGATGACGACCCCGACCAGCGCGAGCACCCCGCGGCCGATGCGGCTCAGGACGTCGCGCGCGCCGGGCCGCGTGCGCTCGACGTAGACCCAGAGCGCGGTGAGCGAGACGAAGAAGACGGCGAGACTGGCGAGAAAGGCCCCCTGGGTGAGCCAGCGTGAGCCCCCCGCGGCGTAGATGAGGGCGAACGTCACGATCGCGAGCGCGTTGGTCCCGGCCAGGCGGAGCATGGAGACCTCGCGGCCGGTCAGAAGTCCAGGCCGCCCATGGTGCCGAGCAGCAGCCGCGCGCCGAGCCACAGGGCGACCAGCGCGAGCAGGGTGATCAGCCGCACCCGCCCCTCGGAGGTGCCCGCGGCGACCCAGCCCCGGGCCGGCCGGGTGAGCGGGCCGGTGATCACCGAGAAGAACCAGAGCAGGCGGCTATCGGGCGCCCGGGCGAAGCGGGCCACGATCATGTGCAGGGCGAGATAGATGGCAGCCATGTACGACAGGAACCATACCAGGACGAGGAGCCGGTAGATCAGCGCATGCATGAGCTGATAGCGCGGGCAGGGGCGAGAGCCACCCCTGCCCGCGCCGGGTCAGACGATCAGTGCTGGCCGAGCCCGATGCCCTGGGCCGACAGCGCGGTCGCCTGGCCGGACTTCGGATAGCGGACGCTGACCACGAGGTCCTGCACCGCCTTGGGCGGCGGGGCGGTCAGCAGCGAGACGATCCAGATGGTGAGGAACCCGGCGGGCAGGCCGAAGATCGCCGACGCGATCGTCTGCGTGCCGAACCAGGACAGCCCGTAGAACCGGCTGCCGATCATGTAGTAGGTCGTGATGCCGAGGCCGAGGATCATGCCGGCCACCGCGCCCGCCTTGTTGGCGCGCTTCCACCAGATGCCCATGACCAGCGCCGGGAAGAACGACGCGCCAGCCAGGCTGAAGGCCCACGCCACCAGCTCCACGATCAGGGACAGCCGGAACGTGGCCACCCAGGCCGCGATGATCGCGGTCACCACCAGGAGCACCTTGGTGATGGTGAGCCGCTTGGTGAGCGAGGCGCTCGGATCGATGACGTTGTAGTAGAGATCGTGCGAGATGGCGTTGGCGATCGTGAGGAGCAATCCGTCCGCGGTGGACAGCGCGGCCGCCAGGCCACCCGCCATCACGAGCCCGGTGATCACGAAGGGCAGGCCCGCGATCTCGGGCATGGCCAGCACCACGAAGTCCGTGCTCTTGACCACGAAGTCGGCCCACTGCACGATGCCGTCTCCGTTCTTGTCCACCACGTCGAAGAGGCCGGCGGGCTGCCAGAGCGTGACCCAGCGCGGCAGCTCAGCGACCTTGGTGCCGACCAGCTTGGCGTAGATCGTGAAACGCGCGAAGGCCGCGTAGGCCGGCGCGGTGAAGTACAGCAGGAAGATGAAGAACAGCGACCACGCCACCGAGGTGCGCGCCTGGCGCACCGAGGGGGTGGTGTAGTAGCGGGTCAGGATGTGCGGCAGGCCCGCGGTGCCCACCATCAGGCAGAACGTGAGGGCCAGGAAGTTCCACATGCCGACGCCGGTCGGCACGGTGAGATACCGGCTGATCTTGGCGTCGTCGCTGGCCGCCGGCGCGGTGGCCTGCCGGCCCGCCACCGC
>DATFGS010000014.1:0-2579 GCA_035249225.1 Candidatus Methylomirabilota bacterium
CATCCTGGTCCTCGACGGCGCGATGGGCACCATGATCCAGGGGCGGGGGCTCACCGCCGCCGACTTCGGCGGGGCCAAGTACGAGGGCTGCAACGAGCAGCTCAACCTGACCAGGCCCGACGTCATCGCCGACATCCACGCCGCCTATCTCGAGGCGGGCGCCGACCTCATCTCGACCAATACCTTCGGCTGCGCCCCCTATGTGCTCGCCGAATATGGGCTCGCTGAGCGCTGCCACGACATCACGCTGGCCGCCGCTCGGATCTGCCGCGCCGCCGTGGACCGCGCCGACACCGCCGAGCGCCCGCGCTTCGCGATCGGCGCGATGGGCCCGGGGACGCGGACGATCACGGTCACCGCGAACGTGACCTTCGAGGAGGTGCGCGACGGCTACTATCGCCAGGCGCGCGCCCTGATCGAGGGCGGCGTGGACGCGCTGCTGCTCGAGACCTGCCAGGACACGCTGAACGTCAAGGCGGCCGCGATCGGGGTCCGCCAGGCCATGGCCGAGGCCGGCGTGAGCCTGCCCCTCATGGTCAGCGGCACCGTGGAGCCGATGGGCACCATGCTGGCCGGCCAGGACGTGGACGCGCTCTACGCCTCGCTCGAGCACCTCGACCTCTTCTCGATCGGCCTCAACTGCGCGACCGGCCCCGAGTTCATGACCGACCATCTCCGCACGCTCTCGGAGGTGGCGACGTGCTTCGTCTCGGTGTACCCGAACGCGGGCCTGCCCGACGAGCACGGGCACTACGAGGAGACCGCGGAGAGCCTGGCCCTCAAGATGCGCCGCTTCGTGGACGAGGGCTGGGTGAACGTGGTCGGCGGCTGCTGCGGGACCACGCCCGAGCACACCCGCGCGCTGGCCCGTTTGGTGGCCGGGCGGCCCCCGCGCGTGCCCGCGACGGACCGGGCGCCCGCGGTGAGCGGCATCGAGTCGGTCTACCCGAGCGAGGAACTGCGGCCGGTGATCGTGGGTGAGCGGACGAACGTGATCGGCTCGAAGCGCTTCAAGGAGCTGATCGTCGAGGAAAAGTTCGAGGAGGCCTCCGAGATCGGGCGCGCCCAGGTCCGGGGCGGGGCCCAGGTGCTGGACGTCTGCCTCGCCAATCCGGATCGCGACGAGGCGGCCGACATGGACCGCTTCATGGACTTCGTGACCCGCAAGGTCAAGGCACCGCTGATGATCGACTCCACCGACGCCCGGGTGCTCGAGCTGGCGCTGCGCAAGTGCCAGGGCAAGGCCCTCGTGAACTCGATCAACCTGGAGGACGGGGAAGAACGCTTCGAGCACGTGGTCCCGCTGATCCGCACCTACGGGGCGGCGGTGGTGGTCGGCTGCATCGACGAGGACAAGCAGCAGGGCATGGCGGTGACCCGGCAGCGCAAGCTGGCGATCGCGGAGCGGTCCCACGCGCTGCTCACCGCCAAGTACGGAGTCCCCGAGCGCGACCTGATCTTCGACCCCCTCGTCTTCCCGGTGGGCACCGGCGACGCCAACTACATCGGCTCCGCGGTCGAGACCATCGAGGGCGTGCGGGCGATCAAGACCCGCTTCCCGCAGGCCAAGACCATCCTCGGCATCTCCAACGTGTCCTTCGGCCTGCCCACCGCCGGCCGCGAGGTGCTCAACGCGGTCTTCCTCTACGAGTGCACCAAGGCCGGCCTCGACTACGCGATCGTCAACAGCGAACGGCTCGAGCGCTACGCCTCGATCCCGGTGGAGGAGCGCAAGCTCGCCGAGGACCTGATCTACTGGCGCGGCACGGACCCGGTGGCCGCCTTCACGGCCCACTTCCGCGGCCGCACCCGAGCCGCGAAGGACACCGGCGTCAAGCTCCCCCTCGACGAGCGGCTCGCCCGCTACATCGTGGAAGGCTCCAAGGAAGGCCTCCTCGACGACCTGGCCCTCAAGCTCGAGGAGGCGGGCGCGCTCGACATCATCAACGGGCCGCTCATGCGCGGCATGGAGGAGGTCGGGCGACTCTTCAACGACAACCAGCTCATCGTGGCCGAGGTGCTCCAGTCCGCCGAGGCCATGAAGGCCTCCGTCGCCTACCTCGAAGGGTTCATGGCGAGGGACGAGAACGCCTCGCGCGGCACCATCGTGCTCGCCACCGTGAAGGGCGACGTCCACGACATCGGCAAGAACCTGGTCGAGATCATCCTCAAGAACAACGGCTACCGGATCGTCAACCTGGGGATCAAGGTGCCGCCGGAGGACCTGATCGCGGCCTACCACAGCCACAAGCCCGACGCGATCGGCCTCTCCGGGCTCCTGGTGAAGTCGGCGCAGCAGATGGTCATCACCGCCCAGGATCTGCGCGCGGCCGGGGTGGAGATCCCGCTCTTCGTGGGCGGGGCGGCGCTGACCCGCAAGTTCACCGCGACGCGGATCGCCAGCGAGTACGGCGGCCTGACCCTCTACGCGAAGGACGCGATGGACGGCCTGGACCTGGCCAACCGCCTCTTCGGCGCCACCACGCGGGACGCGCTGGTGGAGCGCCTCCGCGCCGATCAGGACGCGCTGCGCGCCGGCTCCGAGGCCGCGGCCACCGTGGCGGCGCCCGCCCCCGCGA
>DATFGS010000015.1:0-1182 GCA_035249225.1 Candidatus Methylomirabilota bacterium
CCGCACTGCGATCCGACCATCAACCTCTACGACCGGATCTACGCGATGCGGGGCGACAAGGTCGAGGCGGTCTGGGAGATCTCGGGGCGGGGCCGGTCCCAGTAGGACTGGAACAGGTCCCACACCTCCTCGGGTGAGCGCGTCTGGAAGATGCGGGCGCGGCACTCGGTGGCGTGGCCGAGCCCCTCCGTGTACCACGCGAGGTGCTTCTTCATCTGCACGAGGGCGTACTTCTCGCCGAAGTGCGCCCGGATCAGGGCCACGTGGCGGGCGATGACGCGGGCCTTGTAGGCGCGCTGGCCCTCGCGGGAGAGCGCCTCGAACGCCTCGTCGAAGATCCACGGGCGGCCGAGCGCGCCGCGGCCGATCATCACCGAGACGCAGCCGGTCTCCGCGACCATGCGCCGCGCCTCCCCCATCGAGCGCACGTCGCCGTTGCCGGTGACCGGCACGCTCACCGCCTCCACGACTTCGCGAATGATCGTCCACGGCGCCCGGCCGGTGAAGCGCTGCGAGCGCGTGCGGGGGTGCACCGTGATCGCGTCCACGCCCTCGGCCTCCGCCATCTGGGCGACCTCGACCGCATTCAGGTGCTCGTCGTCCCAGCCGCCGCGGATCTTCACGGTGAGCGGCACGCTCACCGCCTTGCGCAGCGCGCGCAGGATCAGCGCGCTCGTCTCGACGTTCCGCATGAGGGCCGCGCCCTTGCCCTTGCCCGTGATCTGGGGCATGGGGCAGCCCATGTTGAGATCCACGATGTCGGCGCCCAGGCCCTGGCAGCGCTCGGCCGCGCGGGCGAGCAGGTCGGGGTCCTTGCCCAGGAGCTGCATCGCGAGCGGCCGCTCCTCGGGATAGTAGGCCGCGATGGCGTCGGCGTGCGGGTGGCCGGTGAGCAGCGAGGCCGCGTCCATCTCCTCGGAGGTGGTGAGCCCGCTGCCGCACTCCCGGGCGATGAGCCGGAAGGGCGCATTGGTGATGCCGGCCATGGGGGCCAGGCGGGCGAGCGCGGGAACCGCGACGGGACCGATCTTCATGGAAGGGCCAGTATACCCGCTCAGGGCGCCGGAGGCCGCGCCCACAGCCCGCGATGGTGCTCCCGCGCCTCGGCCGCGAGCTTGCGGAACAGCGCGGCGTGGCGCACGTTGGGCGGCACCGTCAGCACCGCCGCGTAGCCCAGGCGCA
>DATFGS010000016.1:0-3660 GCA_035249225.1 Candidatus Methylomirabilota bacterium
CGGTGATGGCCTTGGTCGCGGCCAGCCCGCCTCGCGGGGAGCGCGCGACCTCCCGGGCCAGCTCGAGCGCGGCCGCGTCGAGCGCGCCGTCCGGCACCACGCGGGTGACTAGGCCCATGCGGTGCGCCTCGGCCGCGTCCACGACGCGGGCGGTGAGCATGAGGTCGCGCGCGTGGGCGCCGCCCGCGATGTCGAGCAGCCGCGCGATGCCGTAGCCGGGATTGAAGCCGAGCGTGACCTCGGGCAGCCCGAAGCGCGCGGAGGCCTCGGCCACGCGCAGGTCCTGGGCGATCGCGAGCATGAGGCCGCCGCCCAGCGCGTGGCCCTGCACCGCCGCGATCGTGACCTGGGGCAGGGCCGCGAAGCCGTCCATGATGCGCTGCCAGCGCCCGGCCAGCGTCTCCGCCTCCGCGGGGGAGAGCGTCGGCATCTCGGCGATGTCGGCGCCCGCGCAGAACGAGCGGCCGCGCCCGGCCACTACGACCGCGCGCGTCGCCTCCATCGTCGCGAGGCGCGCGAGCGCGGCCTCGAGCGCGTCGGCCATCGCGCGGCTGAGCGCGTTGCGGGCCTGCGGGCGCTCGAGGGTGAGCCGGGCCACCGGGCCCTCCGCGGTCAGGGTGACGGCGGGGGTGCCGGTCACGCGAGCAGCCGCTTCGCGACGATCTCGCGCATGATCTCGGAGGTGCCGGAGGCGATCGTCCACAGGCGCACGTCGCGGAAGAAGCGCTCGACCGGGAACTCGCTCATGTAGCCGTAGCCGCCGTGGAGCTGCACCGCCTGGTAGGCGACCCGGTTGGCCACCTCGGTGGCGAAGAGCTTCGCCATCGAGACCTCGGTGACGCAGTCGCGGCCGGCGGTGTAGAGCGCCGCCGCGTGGTAGACGAGGTGGCGCGCGGCCTCGATCTCGGTGGCCATGTCGGCGAGCCGGTGCCGCAGCGCCTGCCGGGCCGCGAGGGGCTCGCCGAACGCGTGCCGCTCGCGCACGTACCCGAGCGTGTCCTCGAGGGCCTGGGCCGCGCCGGACAGCGCGAGCACCGCGGCCATGATGCGCTCGCGCTGCAGGCCGGCCGCGAGCTGGTGGAAGCCGCGGCCCTCCTCGCCGAGCAGATTGCCGGCGGGCACCGGACAATCCTCGAGCGCCAGCTCCGCGGTGTCGGAGGCGCGCATGCCCATCTTGTCGAGCTTGCGGCTCACCGTGAAGCCCGGCGTGCCGCGCTCGACCAGGAACATCGAGATCCCGGCGTGGCGCCGGTCCGCGGCGCCGGGGCCGGTGCGCGCGGCCACGAAGTAGAGATCGCCGTAGACGCCGTTGGTGATGAAGATCTTGCTACCGGTGAGGCGATAGGTATCGCCGTCGCGCACCGCGCGGGTGGCGATGCCCGCCATGTCGGAGCCGGTGCCCGGCTCGGTGATGCCCAGCGCGCACACCGTCTCGCCGCTCACGATGCCCGGGAGGTACCGGCGCTTCTGCGCGTCGGTGCCGTAGCGGGTGAGCCACGGCGAGGACATGTCGGTGTGGACCAGCACGCTGAACGCCACCCCGCCGGAGCGGCAGCGCGCCATCTCCTCGCCGAGCACCACGCTCGAGAGGAAGTCGCCGCCCGCGCCGCCGTACTCGGTGGGGAACTCGAGCCCGAGCAGGCCCAGCTCGCCGAGCCGCCGCCAGAACTCGCGAGGGATCCGCCCCGCGGCCTCCCAGGCGTCGACCTGGGGCGCGACCTCCTTCTGCACGAAGGCGCGGACCGTCCGGCGGAGCAGCTCGTGCTCGTCGGTGAGCGTCGGCAGCGACATGTTCAGTGCGGGTCAGCGCGGGCGGGCGCCCGAGGTCACGGCACCCTCACGTAGCCTTCCATCAGCCGCCGCGCCGTGCGGTACACGGTCACGCGCTCGGCCCAGGCCGCGCCGTCCTTCCGGCCCACCGCCGCCGCGATCGGGAGCACGCCCGACGGGTGCCCGAGCCGCAGGTCGCCCACGCGGCCGCCCGCGCACTCGCTCACCACCGTGCCGTCGATCTGGGCGGCCACCGCGAGGCACATGGCCGCGGTCAGCGCGAAGGCGCGGTGAGCGTTGCCCATCGAGATGCAGCGCGCGACCACGTCGGTCTGCTCGGCGTCGTAGGCCGCGCCGTCGAGCGCGACGAAGCCGGTGGGCGGCGCCACCACCGCGATCTTCGGGGTGGCCGCGCTGCCCGGGATGCCCATGGCCGCCGCCGCCGCCACGCGGATGGCCTCGAGCCGCGCCACGAGGGCCTTGTCCCCGTCCATCGCCTGCGGCGTCTCGGTACCGGCCAGCCCCAGGTCCTTGGCGCGGACGAAGACCATCGGGTTGGTGGCGTCCACCATCGAGGCCTCGACGCCCGCGATGATCTCGCGCGCCCGCCCGGAGGGCAGCAGGCGGCCGGTGCGGGAGCCGCCCGGCTCGAGGAAGTCGAGCGCGATGCGGGCGCCGAGGCCGGCCACGCCGGGCAGCTCGAAGTCGCCCAGCACCGCGGCCTCGCCGTCCGCCACCGGCACGCGCGCCACGATGATCTTCTTCGTGTTGGTGTTGTGGATCCGCACCGCGGTCTCCCCGTCCGTGAACGGCACGAGGCGCTCGTCGATGGCGAAGGGGCCCACCGCCGAGGAGCAGTTGCCGCAGTTGCCGGTGTAGTCCACCACGGTCCGGCTCACCTCGACCTGCGCGAAGGTGTAGTCCACCTGGGCGTCCGGATGCGTGGGAGGGCCGATGATGAAGGCCTTCGAGAGCGAGGAGATGCCGCCGCCGAGCCCGTCGAGCTGGCGGCCGTAGGGATCGGGGCTGCCCAGCGCGGACAGCAGGATGCGATCGCGCTCGGACCCCGCCGGAGGCAGATCACGCTCGTGGAACGCGAGGCAGCGGCTGGTGCCGCCGCGCATGTAGACCGCCCGGACTCGGTGCTGGGCCATGAGCTATTCCCCTCTCACCCTCGCTCTCGCTCGGGCCGACTATTCGATCCGCTCGCCTCGCCGGCGGCTTCAGCTCGCCCAGCTGCGGTCTGGGTGAGCAAGCCGCCGGCCAGCAGCATGTCGCGCTCGCGCGGGCTGAGGATCGCGCGCATCCGGAAGCGCGCGCCGGTGCGCCGGTCGACCACCGCGACCGGGCGGCCCGTCGCGAGGCTCTCCCGCAGGCTCTCGAAGTCGAGCACGTCGTCGCGCTCGATGGCGTCGGCGTCGGCCGGGTTCTCGAACTCGAGCGGCGCGATGCCCCAGTTGATCAGGTTGGACCGGTGGATGCGGGCGAAGCTCTTGGCCAGCACCGCCCGCACCCCGAGGTGCAGCGGGGACAGCACGGCCGCCTCGCGCGAGGAGCCCTGGCCGTAGATCTCGCCGCCTACGATGACGCCACGGCCCGCCGCGCGGGCCCGCGCGACGAACTCGGGGTCCACGTTGCGGAAGCAGAACTCCGCGATGGCCGGCACGTTGGATCGGAACATGAGCACCGCGGTGCCGGAGGGCGAGATGTCGTCGGTGGAGACCTTGTCGCCGAGCTTGATGAGCACCCGCGCGCTCAGGCGCTCCTCGGTCGGCAGCCCGCGCGGCACCGGCTTGATGTTCGGGCCCTTGAGGACTTCCGTCCCCGCCGCCTCGGACGGCGGAAGCGGCGGGATCAGCCCGGCCACGGAGGCCAGCAGCGAGGCCGGCC
>DATFGS010000017.1:0-5728 GCA_035249225.1 Candidatus Methylomirabilota bacterium
GTGCTGGTCGCCGTGGATCAGGTCGCCCGGCTTGACGAGGACGCCGCCCACTTTGATCGGGATCCCGAAGTCCACCATGTGCACGTTGGCGTGCGAGACCGAGACGTGCGCGGCGCAGAACTGGAAGCCGAGGGCGCGCACCTCGTCGAGATCGCGGACAGACCCGTCGGTGACGACGCCCACGCAGCCGAGCGCGCGGTGGATGTTGGCCTGCACCTCGCCCCACTGCGCGCCCTGGCCGCGCGGGTCGTCCAGGTCGTGCACCACGATCACGCGTGGCGCGGGGATGGTCAGCACGAAATCCCACCAGCCGTACGTGCTGGCCCGGTGGCCCTCGATCGGCCCCTGCTCGGCGCGGATGACGCACGGCACCGCGTAGCCGACCATCGGGCCCATCTCGGGAAACAGCGCGCGGATGTCCGAGGAGAGGTTGCCCTGCTCCCGCGGCCGGACCTTGAAGGTCTCGATGGCGTTGGCGACGCTGGGGCTGGTGATCTTCTTGAGCGCTTCGACTTCCTGCGTGGTGAGCGGCACGGTGTCCTCCGTAGGGGGGTTGACGGTCCGGTGATCAAACGGCCCGGTCAGATAGTGCCCTTTCGCCGCTCCGTGAGCAACTGCTCGAGCTGCGGGATGATCTGCTCCACGCTCCGCAGGTTCGGGTTGACCCGGAGCGCCCGGCGGAAGTAGCCGAGGGCGCGCTCGGGCTGGTCGAGCTGCAGGTAGATCTGCCCGTAGCCGGCCAGGGCGCCGAAATGGGCCGGGTTGCGCTTCATGACCTCGTCGCAGTCCTCGAGCGATTTCTGGTGCTCGCCCATGAGGAAGTAGACGGTGGCCCGCTTGTTCCACGCCTCCGCGAAGTCGGGTTTCCGCTGGATCGCCTTCGTGAATGTTTCCACCGCGCCGGGCCCGTCGCCGTGGCTCATCTGCTCGATGCCGGCCTGCAGGAGCCGGTCCGCCTCCGCGTCGCCGGAGCGGCCCCACACCTGCCACACCGAGTGCTCTGCGAGCGTGCGCACCACCTCGTCCGCGTCCGTGAGCGCCCCGATCAGGACCGGGGCATCCGCGAACACGCCGATCTCGCCGAGCCAGGCGGTGGCGCGCCGGCGCGTCTCGAGATCGGGCTTCTTCATGTCAGCGAGCGCCTGCTCCCGGGTGAGGGGGGACCGGTCCTGGGCGGAGACGCCCGCGACGAGCACGGTCAGCCCCAGCAGGAGGGCGAGCGCGACGCCCGGGCGGCTCATGCGCGTCCCACGAGCTTGAGGAATGCGGCCTCGTCGAGCGTGGTGACACCTAGGCGCCTGGCGTCGTCCGCCTTGGAGCCGGCGTCCTCGCCCACGACCACGTAGTCGGTCTTCTTCGAAACCGAGCCGGTGACGCGGCCGCCCAGGCGAATGACCAGATCCTTGGCCTGATCGCGGCTCAGGCTCGCCAGGCCGCCGGTCAGCACCAGGGACTTGCCGTCGAGCGGGCGCGGGCCCTCGGTGTGGCCTTCCTCGGTCATGACGACGCCCGCCGCGGCCAGCCGCTCGACGGTCGCGCGGTTGCGCGGCTCGGCGAGGAAGGTCGTCACGGCCTGCGCGATCTGGGGCCCGATGCCGTAGATCTCGTTGATCTCGGCCTCGGTGGCCGCGAGCAGACGCTCCATGGTCCCGAACCGCGCGGCCAGGAGCTGGGCCGCCCGCTCGCCCACCATCCGGATGCCGAGCGCATTGAGCAGGCGCGTCAACCCGCGCCCCTTCGAGGCCTCGATCGCGCGGTGGAGGTTCTGGGCCGACTTCTTGGCCATGCGCTCCAGGTCGGCGAGGGTGTCCACGTCGAGCGCGTAGAGGTCGGCGAAGTCGCGCACGAGCCCGCGGTCCACGAGCTGACCGACGATCACCTCGCCGAGGCCCTCGATGTCCATGGCCCGGCGTGAGCCCCAGTGAAAGAGCCGCTCCTTGAGCTGCGCGGGGCAGGCGGTATTGGTGCAGCGCCACACCGCCTCGCCCTCGACACGCCGGGCGGCGGCGCCGCAGGCCGGGCAGTGGCTCGGCATCTGGAACGGCTCGGGCTCGGGGTCCGGCCGCTTCGACGTCACGACCTGGACCAGGTAGGGGATGACGTCGCCCGCGCGCTCGATCAGCACGGTGTCGCCGATGCGCACGTCCTTGCGGCGGACCTCGTCCTCGTTGTGCAGGCTCACGTTGGAGACCGTGACGCCGGCCAGCTCCACCGGCTCGAGCTGGGCGGTGGGGGTGAGCGCGCCCGACTTCCCCACGTTGATCGTGATGCCGAGCACGCGCGTGGTGGCCTGGCGGGCGGTGAACTTGTAGGCGATGGCCCAGCGCGGGTGATGCGCGGTGGCCCCGAGGCGCCGCTGCTGCTCGAGATCGTCCACCTTGACCACCACGCCGTCGGCGTCGTAGTCGAGCGCGTCCCGATCCGTCTCGAGCCCGCGGCAGTACGCCACGACCTCGTCCAGCGCGTCGGCGCGCGCCGACCGGGGATTGACCGGGAAGCCACTCCGCCGGAGCGCCTCGAGCCGCTCCCACTGCGAGTGGAAGCCGGGCGGCTCCAGCACGCTCACATGGTAGAGGAAGATCGCGAGGGGGCGCGACGCCGTCACCGCCGGATCCTTTTGGCGGACCGCCCCCGCCGCCGCGTTCCGCGGGTTGGCGAAGACGGGCTGGCCCGCTTCCTCCAGCCCCGCATTGAGGCGGGCGAAGGCCCCGCGCGGCATGTAGACCTCGCCCCGGACTTCCAGCTTGACCGCGCCCTTGAGGGGCCCCGACAGCGTGGCCGGGATGGCCTTGATCGTGCGCAGGTTCTGGGTGATGTCCTCGCCGGTGCGCCCGTCCCCGCGCGTGGCACCCCGGACGAAGCGCCCGCGCTCGTAGAGCAGGGCCACGCCGAGGCCGTCGATCTTGGGCTCGCAGACGTAGGCGGGGGCGATCCCGGGCTGGCCCCGTCGGATCCGCGCCTCGAACTCCTGGAGCTCCTCCACCGTCATGGCGTTGTCCAGCGACAGCATGGCCACCAGATGCTCGACCGGCGCGAAGGTCTCCGCCCGCCGCCCGCCCGGGCTCTGGGTCGGGCTGTCCGGCGTGATCAGCTCCGGGTGCGCCTGCTCGAGCGCCACCAGCTCGCGCCAGAGCCGGTCGTACTCGGCGTCGCTGACCTCGGGGCGGTTCTCCGCGTAGTAGAGGTAGTTGTGGCGGTTGACCTGCTCGCGCAGCTCGTCGAGCCGCGCGCTGACGTCGGCGGGGGAAGGCATGACGCCTTCGAGGATAGCAACCGCCCTGAGGGCGCGCCAGCGAGCCCTCTCCCTGGCGAAATAGGGAGGTGACGGGCCGTTACGCTACTGAGCCGGGGGCGGGGATGGGGGCGGCGGAGCCGCCGAAGGCTGACGAGGCGCCTGGCGGATCGGCTGGTCCAGCTCCGGCGTCGCCTTCCGCATCTGCTCGGTGATCCGCGCGGCATCGAGGGCGGTCCCGATCACGCGGGGCGTGATCAGGAGGATCAGCTCGGTCTTCTCGATCTTCTCCTCGACCGAGCCGAAGAGATAGCCCAGGATCGGAATCTTGTTCAGGAACGGCACGCCGATCTTGATGCGGGTGCGCCGGTTCTGGATGAGCCCGCCGAGGATCAGAGTCTGCGCGTTGGCCAGCACGACCGAGGTCTCGGCTTCGCGCTTCCTGAAGCGCGGGGAGTTGATCGGCGGCGGCTCGTTCTCGCCGACCTCGTTGAATTCTTGCTTGACGTCGAGGGCGACGGTGCCCTGCTCCCCGATGCGCGGGGTGACGGTCAGGATGATGCCGGCGTCCTTGTACTCCACGGTCTGGGTGATGGAGTTGCCGGTGGTGCCGCCGGTGGCCACCGGCACCTGCTGGGAGGTCACGATGGGGACGGAGGTCGAGACATTGATGACGGCCTTCCGGTTCTCCGCGGTCAGGATCGAAGGGTTCGACAGCACGTTGACCTTGTTGTCGCTGGCCAACGCGTTGAGGGCGGCCAGGAACTTGTCCGCCGCGAACGCGAAGACGTTGAAGCCGAGCGGCACCGCACCCCCGAGCGGGATCAGGCCCGGGGTCGGGCGGCCGGGCAGGAGCCCCGACGGCGAGGAGGAGATCGTGACACTCCCCGACCGGACCGCCCACTCGATGCCGAGCTTGGTGTCGTCGGTGAGCGTGACCTCCGCCGCGAGCACCTCGATGAGCACCTGACGCGGCATCTTGTCGAGCTTCTTGATCGTCTCCTCGATCTCCTTCCAGAGCCGCGGGTACGTGGTGACGATGACCGCGTTGGTGACCTCGTCGGCGACGAAGCGGATCTCGACGCTGGGCGGCGCGCCTTCCCCCGAGAGGCCCGGGAAGGCGGTCGGCGCGCCCGCGGCCCGCGGCGCGACCGTTCCGATCGGCGCCGGGGTCGGCGGCAGCGGCGTCGGAAAGAGTGCGGGCGACGAGATCCGGCTCGGATAGGCCCCGTACGGTCCGGAGATGCTGGAGGAGCCGATCGGCGGTTGCTGGGTGCCGGTGATCGCGGGCCCGCGGTCGCCCCGGCCGTAGATGGCGTCCAGCGTCGTGGCCAGATCCCGGGCCTTCGTGTTCTCGGCGAAGTAGATGAACACCCGCTGGCCGCCGTAGATATCCACGTCCAGCTTCTCGATCAGCCGGCGGATCGTCTCCATGGTTGGCTTCCGGGCGTGGACGACCAGCGAGTTGGAGCGGCGCTCGGGGACGATCAACGGCTGCTCGCTCCCCGGGGCCCCGAGCGGGCCCGCGCCGGGGACGGCCGGGACGCCGGGCGGGGCGGGCGGTGGCGGTGGAGCCGGCACGCCGAGCGCTCCCGCGGCCTGGCGACTGACGAAGAGCTGTGCGAGCAGCTGGGCCAGCTCCTGGGCATCCGCGTGCTTGAGAGAGATGATCTGCAGCTCGCTGAGGGCCACCTCCACATCCACGAGCTGCAGCATGTCGAGCAGCCGGCGAATATTGGCGTTCGTGTCGGTCAGGATCAGCAGATTCGTCTCTCGGTGGGCGGTGATGGCGCCCTGCGCAGGGACGAAGGGGCGCAGCAGCGTCACCGCGTCCTGGGCATTGATGAATCGCAGCGGCACGATCTGCGTCACCATCTCGTCGGGCGGGAGCCCGGCCCCGACCTCGCGGCCCACGACCGTCTTGACCGGAGTCTGGGCTACCCCCTCGCGCGGGATGATGCGGTAGAGATTGCCCGAGCGCACCGCAGCCAGTCCGTTCACATCGAGGATCGTGAGCAGGACCCCGAAGACCTCGTCCCTCGAGATTTTCCCGCTGGTCTGGACCGTGACCTTGCGTCCACGGGCGCCAGGGGCGAGCACGTAGTTGAAGCCAACGATCTCGGCCGTGGCCTGGACCACCACCTCGAGGTCGGCGTTGTCGAAGTTGAGCACGAGCTGCCGGGCGGGCGCCCGCCCGGCGGGCGCCGGCTCCTCCGGCGTCGTCACGGTCACGCCGGGAGGTGGACCGCCGGGCCCCGCTGTCGCTGCAGGCGGCGGTGCGGCCTCACGTTGCTCGGCGGGACCGACCGACAGGGTTTCGGCGGGCGTGGTGGTGCCCGGCGGGCGTGGCGGGGCGCTCGGGGTGGGAGACGGCTCGCCGGTGACCTCGACCCGGGTACGCGGGGCCTCGCCCGGCCGACCCTCGCTCGTCGTGTCGCGCGGCTGCGACCGGACGGCGACGCACCCGGGCGTGGCCCATATCACCACCAGAACAAG
>DATFGS010000018.1:0-1229 GCA_035249225.1 Candidatus Methylomirabilota bacterium
CGCCGCGGCCCCGTCGCCCTTGCCGCTCTTCCCGTGGCAGGAGACACAGTTGACCTGGGCCACCTTCTTGCCCTGCTCGACGACCTTGTGGCTGGTCGCGATCGGGCTCTTCTTGCTCTTCTCCGATTCGGGCGCGGTCCAGGGCGTCTGGGCCCAGGCGCTGCCTCCGAGGGCCAGCCCCACGCCCACGACAGCCACCACGACAACCGCACGACAGGCAAGTGATCGCATCGGTGATTCTCCTCTCGGTTCGAGTTCTGACAGCTTGTCAACCCAGCATGGGCCCTGCCGGTTTCACGTGGGTATGACCCCGATCATCGACAGACGGTGGCGCCGGTCACCGGGGCGGGGCGGCCAGCACCGGCTCCCCATCACGCGCCCGCCGGCCGATGGCCGCGACCAGGTTGGCGCCCACGCACGCGACGGCGAGCCACGCCAGGACGCCCGACAGCGGGATCCACGGGGCGAGCGCGAGCCATCCGGCGCCGACCAGCACCTCCGCGCTCCTCAGGATGACGCCAGTGGCCAGGCTCCAGAGCGCCACCGATCGAAGCCGCGGCCACCGGAGCGCCCGGCCCTCCAGGACGGGGATGAGGCGGAAGGCCATCGCGACCACCACCGAGGTCAGCACACCCACGGTAACCAGGTGGCGGACCGTATCGGTGAGCAGGCGCACGTCGAGCCCCGCCCACGCGGCCGGGACCGCCATGACCGAACCGATCACGGCGGCGCCACCGGACAGCATCGCCACGCGAAAGATCCGTGACTCCTCGCGGCCGCGCGCCACCATCGGGAGCGCATCGCGGGGCACCTTCAGCGCGCCCCCGAGCACCATGAGCCCGACCGCGCCCCCCAGCACGATGACCTCGCCGAGCCGGGCCAGTGCGGGCCCGGTCGCCGCGCTCCAGTCCCCGGCCTCACCCCAGGCGGCCACGCCGATGCCGAGCGCGAGCATTCCGGGAAGGACGCGCGCCGCCCGCGCCGGAGCCCGCCAGCGCAGGAGAAACATCGGTGCCGCCCGCAGGAGCACGCCCAGCACCCAGCCGAGGACACCGCCGAAGAGCCCCATCAGATGGACGACGCGGAGGCCCGCGACGCCCGGCAGCGGAAGCCCCGATGCGAGCCCATCCGCGCGAAGCCACGTCTCGAGCGCGCAGCCGCCGGCGAGCCAGAGGGTGCTGGCGGTGAGATGCCATCTCAGCAGGCGCAGTGGGCGCGGGTCGAGCGTG
>DATFGS010000019.1:0-13955 GCA_035249225.1 Candidatus Methylomirabilota bacterium
GCGTTCAGCTTCTCCGGACGGTTCAGCGTGATGACGGCGATCCCGTCCTCGGGCTTGTCGAGGAGAATGAGGGACATGGCTCTAGCCCTTGACCGCGCCGGCGGTGAGCCCGGCGACGTAGTACTTCACGAAGAACGAGTAGATGAGCGCGACCGGGATGGAGCCCAGCAGCGCCCCCGCCATGAGCTGGCCCCAGTAGAAGGCGTCGCCCCGGATCAGCTCGCCCACCACGCCGATCGGCACGGTGCGCACGCTCGACTTGCTGAGGAAGAGCAGCGCATACAGGAACTCGTTCTGGGACAGGGTGAAGGCGAAGATCCCGGCGGAGAGGAAGCCGGGCAGGCAGAGGGGGAGGATGATCCGCGTCATCGCGCGCCAGCGGCTGGCCCCGTCGATCAGGGCCTGCTCCTCGAGCTCCTTCGGCACCGTCTTGAAGTACCCCATCAGCAGCCAGGCGATGAAGGGCACGAGCAGCGTCGGATAGGTCAGCATCACCGCGCTGAGCGTGTTGCCCAGCTTCATCCGGCCGATGAGATCGGCCATCGGGACGAACAGCAGCGTCTGGGGAATCAGGTACGTCACCGCCACCGCGATGGCCAGCAGCGCTCCGCCCCGGAACCGCATCCGCGCCAGTGGGTAGGCCAGCATGGTCCCGAGCAGGAGCGAGATGAGGGTGGCGACCACCGCGACCAGCATCGTGTTGGCTACCCAGACGAGGAAGTTGGTCTCCTTGAGCAGGTCGATGTAGTGGACCAGGGACGGGTGCTGGATCGATAGCGGATTGGCCTTCGGATTGTACAGCTCGGCATTCGTCTTGAGCGAGGTGGCCGCCATCCAGGTGAATGGAAACAGCGCGATCACGACGAACGCGAGCAACGGCAGCCAGAGCCCGAAGAGGCGCTTGCTCCAGGTCAGCTCGCCGACCATCGATCAGTCCTTGCGCACGTAGAGGGTGAGCAGCACCAGCAGGAGGCCCAGCACCGGCACCATGCTGAGCGCCACCGCGGAGCCGAGCCCCATCTGCCCCGCGCCCATGCTGAGGCTGTAGGCGTAGGTCGCCATCAGGTGCGTGGAGTTGGCGGGACCGCCGCCGGTGAGCACGTAGACGAGCTGGAAGTCGAAGAAGGTGATGACGATCGAGAACGTGGTCACGATGAAGATCACCGGCAGGAGCGAGGGCAGCGTGACGTAGCGGAAGCGGCCCCAGGTGCCCGCTCCGTCGATCGTCGCCGACTCGTGCAGGTCGATGGGAATGGTCTGCAACCCCGCGAGGATCGAGATGCCGAAGAACGGCAGGCCGCGCCACGTGTTGACCATGATGATGGAGATCATCGCCATGGTCGGCGTGCCGAGCCAGGACGGCCCCGTGGTGGCCAGTCCGCTCACCACCAGCAGGCGGTTGAACAGGCCCATGCCGGGGTCCAGGATCCACTGCCACGCCACCGTGCTGAGCACGGTGGGCACGATGAACGGGAGCAGGAGCATGGCCCGGGTGAGCGCCTTCATCCGGAAGCTCTGGTTCATCACCAGCGCCATCGCCAGCCCCCCGCCGGCCTTGAGCACGGTCGCCACCCCGGTGAACAGGAGGGTGTTCCGGACCGCCTGCCAGAAGATCGGGTCGTTCGAGAGGGTGACGAAGTTGCCCAGGCCCACGAAGGTGGCGGGGCGGGCGACTTCCCGCTGAAAGAAGCTGAGGTATACCCCGTAGAAGAACGGATAGCCCAGGAACGCCACCAGGAACAGCACCGGCGGCGTGAGCATGAGCCAGGAGAACACGGACTCGCGCTCCATGAACGCGCGGAGCCCGAACGGCCTACGGGCGGGCGCGGCCAGCGCGCCCGCCCGAGAGGCCTCGAGAATCTTGCTCATCTACCCGTAGATGGTCTTGAGCTGCTTCACGGCCTCCGCGATGGCCGCCTTGACCGGCGTGCCCGTGCAGGCCTTGGTGAACATGTCGATCACGATCCAGCGATTGACCACCTCGCCGTGCTGGCGGTTGGCGGGCGCCGGCCACGACGTGAGCTTGCCGGTCTCGAGGACTTTCTGGAACGGCTTGACTCGCGGCTCGATGTCCCACTCGGGGACCTTGTCGAAGGCGTGCAGGTACGGGGCGAAGTACATGTCGCCCGAGGCGATCCACGGCCGGTACTGCTTCGGGTCCATCATCCAGCGCAGGAAGTCCTTGGCCGCCTGCGGGTCCTTGCTGTGGGCGAACACGCCGTGCGTCACCGGCACGAGCGCGTGGTAGCGCTGGCCGGTGGGGCCCTTGGGATTCAGCCCGTGCTCGATCACCTTGCCCATCTCGGGCAGGTCGCGCTTGGCCGAGACCATGATGCTGTAGGCGTTGTTGGTGCACGAGATCTGGCTGGTCAGGAAGGCCTTGTTGTTGGCCGGATCCAGCCACCCGATGCAGTCCTCGATGCAGGCCTGCTTGTACAGCTTCTGCACGTACTCGACGGCCCGCGCGGTCTCGTTGGTGTCGAGCGCCACCTTCTTGCCGTCCTTGTCCATGACCGTCACCCCGTAGGACCACAACAGGGGGTAGAGCCAGGAGTAGTTGTCGGCGAAGCCGTGGCCCATGGACATGCCGAACGGATGGCCCTTGGCCTTGAGCTTGATACCGGCCTCCAGGAACTCGTCCCACGTCTCGGGGAAGGTCTTGACGCCGACCTCGTCGAACCAGTCCTTGCGGTAGTTCATCAGCTGGCCGATGTTGCCGTTGGGGATCGATTTCCACTTGCCCTTGTCGATGGACAGGCGCTTGATCTCGTCGTACCAGCCGCCCTGCTGCTTGCCCACCTCCTCGGCGATATCGGACACGTCCACGAGGGCGTCCCGGTAGAGCCACTCCTGCTGCACCCAGGCCAGATCGGCGCCGGCCTTGTTCTCGACCATCGAGACCAGCTGGGGCACCGCGCTGCCGCCCGCGGCCTGGATCTGGTAGTCGATCTTGATGCCGGTGGCCTTCTCGTAGGCCGGCGCCATCACGTTCTGGAAGTGCACGTCGAAGTTCTTCACGTAGGAGCTTTCGCGCGCGAACGTGATCGATACCGGTTTGGCCTGGGCATTGCGGGAGACCCAGGGACCCGCCGCGACCCCGGCGGCCCCGGCGGCGGCGAGCTTCAGGAAGCTACGACGGGTGGCCTTCGACTGGGCGGGCTGTGCCATGCATTTCCCCCTTTGGAGTGACCTGGATAGCCCCGATCCTGCTCCCAGGAGAGGGGTATCGTCAAGGGGCGTCACGCCCCCGTCGTTGACCCCTCGCGCGGGCGCATGCTAGCCTCCCCGCGTGGTTCGGGTCAGCGTCGCGGCCGTCTCCAAGCGCTACGGTGCGGTCGAGGCCCTTCGCGCCGTCTCGCTCGACTTCGAGGCCGGCCGCCTGACCGCGATCCTCGGCCCCTCCGGCTGCGGCAAGACCACGCTCCTCCGCTCGATCGCGGGCTTCGTGTCGGTGGACGCGGGGGCCATCCGCTTCGACGGCGCGGAGGTGACCGCGCTGCCGCCGCAGCAGCGCGGGACCGCGATGGTCTTCCAGAGCTACGCGCTCTGGCCGCACATGACCGTCTTCGACAACGTCGCCTACGGCCTGCGGCTCCGGCGGGTCCCCGCCGAGGAGATCACGCGCCGGGTGCGCGCCGCGCTCGCCCTCGTGGAGATCGGCGACGTGGAGGCGACCGCGCGCCGCAAGCCGGCCGCGCTCTCGGGCGGACAGCAGCAGCGGGTGGCGCTCGCGCGGGCCATCGTGGTGGAGCCGCGCGTGCTCCTGCTCGACGAGCCGCTCTCGAATCTCGACGCCAAGATCCGCCAGCGCCTGCGGGTGGAGGTGCGGCGCCTGCAGCGCCGCGTCGGCATCACCACCATCTACGTCACCCACGATCAGGAGGAGGCGCTCGCGATCGCGGACTGCGTGGTGCTGATGAACCGCGGGGTGGTCGCGCAGGCGGGCACCCCGGAGCAGGTGTATCTCGAGCCCGCGACCGAGTTCGTCGCCGACTTCCTGGGGGTGGGCAACCGCCTGGAGGCCCGCGCCGAGCCGGGCGCGCTGCACCTCGAGGGCCAGCGCCTGCCCTACGGGGGGGCCGCGCGCGGGCCGGTGCTGGTGATCCTGCGCTCGTCCGATCTCGGCCTCGCCGGGCCGGCGGCCGGGGCCCCCGCGCTCGCGGGGACCCTGGAAGAAAGCCTGTTTCTCGGCGCGTACTACCGGCACTACGTGCGGGTGGGCGCGGCCGTGCTCATGGTGGACGGTCCCGTCCCGGCCCCGCCGGGGCCCGTCACCATCACCGTTCCGCCGGATCGCGTGCGCGTGTACCCGGCGGCCTGAGAGGAGAGTCCACGATGCTCTTGCGTATCTTGCTCGCCGTGCTGCTGGCTCTGATGGTCCCCGCCTCCGCGGCCACCCGGCTCAACGTCGCGATCGGCGCCGACGTCAACGTGGTCGAGGTGCACAAGACCCTGCTCGGGCCCGGCTTCCGCGCCACCGCGCCGGACGTGGAGATCAACGTGGTCGGCACCGGCACCGGCGAGCCGGCGAGCCGCGCGATCTACACCAAGATCCGGGCCCAGGCCGACACCGGCCGCAAGCCGTGGGATCTCGACGTGGCGCTGGTGAGCATGGCGGTCGCCTCCCAGATGGTGAAGGAGGGGCTCCTGCACAAGTTCGTGCCCCAGATGAAGAACGCGGCGCTCGTGAAGGGCGCGGAGGTGAAGGAAGCCTTCGGCGTCGCGGTGGACGGCTACGTGGTGCCGATGTTCCACAACCAGATCGCGGTCGCCTACGTGCCGTCCAAGGTGGCCAATCCGCCGAAGTCCTTCGACGAGCTGGCCGCGTGGGTGAAGGCCAACCCGGGCCGCTTCGGCTACAACGGCATCAAGGGCGGGGTGAGCGGCGTCGGCTTCACGATGGGCTGGGTGTACTGGAAGACCGGGCTCTACAAGGAGCTCACCCAGGGGCCGTTCGACAAGAGCAAGGAGCCGGCGATCCGCGAGGCGATCACCGCGCTGCGCGACTTCAACCGGCAGGCGATCATCACCAACGGCAACGCGGGCACCCTGGACGCGCTCAACCGCGGCGAGATCTCGATGGGCGCGGTGTGGATCGACCAGCTCGTGGCCTGGAAGAACGAGGGGCGCATGGATCCGGCGGTGACGCCGGTGTTGCCCGCGCCGGGCCTGCCGATCTATCCGCTCTACCTGGTGGTGCCGCGCGAGGCGGCGAGCCGGGAGGCGGCGGTGCGCTACATCGACTACATCGCGACCCCCGAGGTGCAGGCCCGGGCGATCGTGGAGCGGTTCGGCTGGTACCCGGGGGTGGACGCGGAGAAGGTGCTGCCGCTCATCAACGCCAAGAGCCGCGAGCTGCTCTTCGCGGGCGTGAGCGCGCAGGATCTCGCACGCTACTCGCGGCAGATGCCGATCAAGGAGTACCACGACCTGATCAGCCTCGCGTACGAGGAGATCGTCCGCTGACCCTGGCCGAGCGATGGCTGTGGGGCGCGCTCTGCGCCCCCGCCCTCGCGGTGCTGGCCGCGGTGTTCCTGTGGCCGCTCGGCGCCTCGGTCACGGCGAGCTTCGTCCGCGACGGACAGTGGACGCTCGCGAACTACGCGACGGTCGCCAACCTCTACGCGTGGGACGTGGCCTACACCATCGGGGTCGCCGCGGCGGGGACCGCGCTCACCTTCGCGCTCGCGATCCCGGTGTGCGGCTGGCTCCGCCTGCGCGCCTTCGGGCCCGTCGAGTTCCTCCTCAAGGTCCCCCTCTTCGTGCCGTTCGTGGTGGTGGGCCACGCCTTGCGGGTGTTCTGGAGCCCGTACGTGCCGTCGTTCTCGTCGTCGTGGGCCGGCATCGCCACCGCGCTCGCCTGGAAGCACCTCGGGCTGGCCGCGCTGCTGCTGCTGGGCGCCTTCCGGGGCACCGACGACTCCTACCTCGAGGCCGCGCGCCAGCTCGGCGCGTCCACCGGGCGCCTCACCCGGGACATCCTGGTGCCGATGGCCGCGCCGGCCCTCGCGGTGACCGGCATCCTGATCTTCTCCTCGATGCTGGCCTCGTTCTCGATCCCGCTCATGATGGGGCGCGGGGGCGGCCCCCAGATGCTGATGATCGACGTCTACTACCGCTACGGCCAGCACGGTGACTTCGCGACCGCCTCCGCGCTGGGCGTGGTGGCGTACCTGCTGGCGATGGGCGCCGCGCTCGTGTACGTGCGCCGGCTCACCCGGTAGGCCCCGGGCGTGATCGCGCCCGCCCGGTCGATCGGCGGCATGACCGCGCGGGCGGCCGCGCTCACGGTGGCCGCCTTCTTCATCCTGGGCCCGCTGCTGAGCCTGGGCGTCTGGTCCGTCGCGGAGCGCTGGACCTATCCGAGCCCGTGGCCGCAGCGGCTCGGGCTGCGCTACTGGGCCCGCATGCTCACCGGCGACTTCCTCGATCCGCTCCACACCGGCCTGATCGTCGCGGTGATCGTGACGCTGCTGGCCCTGCTCTTCGCGATCCCGCTCGGCTACGCGCTGGCCCGGCTGCGCTTCGCGGGCCGCACCGTGATCCTGCTCGCCTTCCTGCTGCCCCAGGCGTTCCCGCAGCTCCCGGTCTTCGCGAGCGCCACCCGGGAGTTCTACCGCTTCGGCCTCGCGGGCACCATGACCGGGGTGGTGCTGGTGCACCTGGTGGGCGGCCTGGTCTTCGCGGTGTGGACGATGACCGCGGTGTTCCGGGCCATCGCGCCGGAGCTGGAGGAGGCCGCCTGGAACCTGGGCGCCTCGGTGACCCGCACTTTCCTGACCGTGTCGCTGCCGCTGGCGGTGCCCGGCATCGTGGCGAGCGCGCTCCTCGTGTTCCTCTACTCGCTCGACGAGTTCACCGGCACGCTGCTGGTGGGAGCCCCGTTCGTCACCACGCTGCCCGTCTACATGTACACCGCGAGCGTGGGCTACGAGCTGCAGATCGCCTCGGTGACCGCGATCGTGCTGATGGTGCCGGGCGCGCTCCTCCTCCTCCTCCTCGAGCGCGTGCTCAAGGCCGAGTACCTGGTCTTCTTCGGCCAGGTCTAGCCGGCGGCTGAGCTCTAGCGCTTCAGGCGGGTCGTCCAGGCGACCAGCTCGGTCACCAGCTTCCGGATCAGGTCTTTCGACGTCTCATCGGTCAGCTCGCCCTTGTCGTTGAAGCGCTGCGCCGCGTTGGCGATCAGCACCTCCGGCTGGTTGACCGCGAGCATGTTGAGGAAGACGAAGCACTGGCGCAGGTGGTACTGGGCCCGCGCGCTGCCGAGCATGCCGACCGAGGCGCCCATCACCGCCACCGCCTTGCCCTGCCACGCGCTGTCGCCGTAGGGTCGCGAGGCCCAGTCGATCGCGTTCTTGAGCACGCCGGGGATCGAGTAGTTGTACTCGGGGGTGGAGAAGAGGATCGCGTCCGCCGCGCGCACCCGGCTCTTGAGCTCGACCACGCGCGGCGGCGGCTGCTTCTCGTGGTCCTGGTTGTACGGGGGAATGCCCTCGAGCTCGAAGATGTCGAGGCTCGCGCCCGGCGGCAGGAGGGACTGGGCGGCGCGGAGCGCGAAGCGGTTGAAGGACGCCTGGCGCAGGCTGCCGGGAATGCCGAGGATCTTCACGTCGGGCACGCGAGGTCTCCTTAGAACGAGGTGAACACGCCCTTGCCGGTGGTCTGGGTGTCGAAGCGCTTGTAGGCGTCCGCCGCCTCGTCCAGGCGGAAATGGTCGGTGAAGATCCGGCCGAGCGGAATCTTGCGGTCGGCCACGAAGCGCGCGCACTCCCACTGACCCATGCTGCTGAACGTCCACGAGGCCACCAGGGTGAGCTGCTTGCGGATCAGGTCGCGGCTCACGTCGATGCTGGTGGCGCCGCCCTCGCCCACGAAGCACATGCGGCCCCAGGTGGCGGTGCTCCGCACCGCGGCCACCCGGGGCTCGGGGAGCCCGGTGCAATCCATGGTGGCCTCCGCGCCCTCGCCGTGGGTCAGCTCCACGATCGCCTTCACCGGATCGGTCTCGCGCGAGTTGACCACCGCGTCCGCGCCGAACTCCTTGGCGAGCGCGAGCCGCTCGGGCGCGATGTCCACCGCGATGACACGCGCGCCCATCGCCACCCCCAGCATCGTGGCGGAGAGGCCGACCGGGCCCTGGCCGAAGACGGCGAGGGTGTCGCGGCCCGACACGTCGATGCGCTTCAGCGCGCCGTAGGCGGTGCCGGTGCCGCAGGACACCGCCGCGCCTTCCTCGAAGGTGAGCTCGTCGGGCAGGGGCACGTTGGTGCGCGCGGGTACCTTCATGTACCTCGCGTGCGCGCCGTCGCCGGTGGCGCCGAACACGGTGATGCCGGCCTTGCAGAGCTGCGACCAGCCCACGCGGCAGTGCTTGCAATGGCCGCAGCCCTCGTAGTGGTGGTTCATCACCCGCTGGCCCACGCGCCCCTCGTTGGGGCTCACGCCGGGGCCGAGCGCCGCGATCACTCCGCAGGGCTCGTGTCCCGCGATCACCTTCTTGCCGCTGCCGCCCAGGCCGAGGGAGGCGGTCTCGTTGCCGTCCGCGCGGTAGAACTTGAGATCGCTGCCGCACATGCCGGAGGCCTTGATCTCCAGCACCACCTCGCCCGGGCCGGGCGTCGGATCGGGGAAGTCTCGGAGCTCGAGCTGCCGGTTGCCGGTGAAGACGATGCCGCGCATGGGTGCACCCCCTCGTTGTCGTTGGAGCCCCGGGTAGTGTAAAAGATGAGATGGCCCACGGCCAGCAGTGCTCACCCTCACGATCCTGGAGGCGATCGATGTCGCGGCTCGTCCTCGCGCTGGCCCTGGCGCTCCTCGCCAGCGGCTGCGCGCCCGCCACCGAGTCGCGCACCGTCATCGCGGCCGGCCCCCGCGTCGTCTTCGACGACGAGCTCCGCGCGCCCCGCAACTGGGCGGCGGGCGCCGGGACCATCTGCCGGGGGCACTACGCGGACGACGGCTTCGTGGTCGAGAACATCGCGGCCTCCGCCCCCTGCCTGCTCGGGCCGGTGCGCCCGGAGGTGTTCCCGGCGGGCGTGCGCATCGAGGTCACCGCGCGCCTGCGCAAGGGCACGCGCGAGGGCGCCTTCGGCCTCATGTTCGCGAGCCGCGGCCCGGCCGACAACCGCACCTTCGCCACCTTCGGGCTCACCGCCAACGGGACCTACCGCGTGGCGAGCTGGAGCGGCGGGAAGTGGAGCTACCCGGTGCCGCCCACCGCGACCCGGAGCGTGAAGACCGAGTACGGGGCCCCGAACACGCTGGCGGTGGAGCTGCGCGACCGGTCGATCGTGGCCTACGTCAACGGCCGGCCGGTGGCGACCGCGGAGCTGGGTGCGGAGGCCGGCGGCACGCTGGGCCTCTACGTGGACCAGCGGGGCATGGAGGTGCTCTTCACCAACCTGCGGGTCAGCGAGCTGCCCCCGATTCGCTGATCCCCGCCTGGCCGATCCGGAGGCGGATCAGCTCCCCGCGCGCTGGAGCGCGAGCTCGATGTGCTCGGGCGCGGGCTTCCGCGTGCCCGCGTCGACCTCGCGCATCAGCCCCACCACCGCGCTCGACACCGGCGTGGGCACGCCCGCCTCGCGGCCCTTGTCCACCACGAGCCCGTTCATGTAGTCGATCTCGCTGCGCCGGCCCTTGATCGCGTCCTGGGCCATGGAGGCGCGCCAGTTGCGGGCGGAGCCGCCCTCCTTGGGGGTGAGCGCGGCGTCGAGCTCCTGGTACACGTCGGGGCGGCCGGCCTGGGCCCACTGCTCGGCCTCCCGGCCGTTGAACTTGGGGATGCGGTAGCCGAGCTTGAGCCCCACCGCGGCGGACTCCTGCGCGATGCGGATGGTGATCTCGCGGCCGCGCGCCTGCTTCGCGATCTCGATAGAGCCGAGGCCGGTCATGGCCTGCACCGGGTTGCCCATGCAGTTCGCGCAGAGCTTGGACCAGCGCTCGCCCCACAGGTTGTCGGTGGGCCGCGCCCCGTCCACCACGCTCATGATGTCGGCCAGCTCGGTGACCCGCTCGGTGATGCGCCCGTCGTGCTCGCCGGCCCGGAACACGTCGTGCCCGGCGCCCTGGCCACGCTCCATGCCGCGCTCCACCTGGCCGGGCTTCCAGAGGGCGACGCCGATCTTCGACATGATGAGGCCGACCGAGCGCTCCGCGCCCGCGATGCTCGCCAGGATGGGATCGTTCCAGCAGTTCTGGGCGGAGACCAGGTAGCCCTCGGGCTTGAGATGGGGCAGCGCCATCCAGGTGGCCCACGCGGTGTCGTAGGCCTTCATCGCGATGAACCCGATGTCGAAGTCGGCGCCGAGCCGCTGGAGCTCGTGCACGTGCAGCGCGACCGGCTTGGCCTCGAAGGGATCGTGGGGCCCGGTGACCGCGATGCCCTGACGGCGCAGCGTCTCGACCTGCTCGGGCCACGGATCCACCAGGGTGACCTCGTGTCCGGCCCGCGCGAGGAACGCGCCCAGGTAGCTGCCGATCGCACCCGCGCCGATGAAGAGCATCCGCTTGGCCATCTCGAGTTCCTCCTGGTTCGGTGAGAGACCCCGCGATCTTAGCCCCGCGCGAGGCCGTTGCCAAGCCGCGGCCCTTGGGGCACTATGCGGGGCACTTGGCGGGACCATTCCGAGGGAGGAACGTATGTCGAGACGCCGCGCGTGGGGAATCGGGCTGGTGCTCCTGGCCGTGGTCGTCGCCTCCACCGCGACGGCGGCGCCGCCGAAGGACGCGATGGTGATCGGGCTGCTCGCCGAGCCGGTCACCATGGATCCGCCCCAGATCACCGACCTCAACTCGACGCGCGTCATCAAGCGCATGTTCGAGGGGCTCACCGCGCAGGAGCTCGGCACCTACAAGATCGTCCCCGGGCTGGCCCAGTCGTGGGACATCTCCAAGGACGGCCTGACCTACACCTTCCACCTGCGGCCGAACGTGAAGTTCCACGACGGCACCCCGCTGACCGCGGAGGCGGTGAAGTTCTGCTTCGACCGGCAGCTGAACGACCAGGGGCCCTTCTACGCGACCGGGACCTATCCCTACGTGAAGGGCTTCCTCGGCAACGTGGCGGGCGTCGAGGTCGTGAACCCGGCCACCGTGCAGATCCGGCTCAAGTCGCCGCTGACCCCGTTCCTCCAGTACCTGGCGCACCACTCGCTCTACATCTACAGCCCCGAGGCGCTCAAGAAGTGGGGCAAGGACATCGTGAAGCATCCGGTGGGCACCGGGCCCTTCAAGCTGGAGACGTGGGAGCCGGGCGTGCGCGTGGTGCTCGCGCGCAACGACCAGTACTGGGGCGGGGCGCCCAAGGTGCGCCAGGCCATCTACGTGCCGATCATCGAGGCGCAGGCGCGGCTGTCCGCGATCAAAACCGGCGAGATCGACCTGACCATGGACGTGCCGCCGGACAGCCTGGCCGATCTCCGGAAGGATCCCGACGTGGTGGTGGCCGAGACCAACTCCTCGGCGGTCTGGTACGTGGCGCTCAACACCCGCCACGCCGCGCTCAAGGACAAGCGGGTGCGCCAGGCGCTCAACTACGCGGTGCAGAAAGAAGCGATCATCCGCGACATCCTGAAGGGCACCGCGATCGTGGCGACCACGCCGCTCTCGCCGGTATACGGGCCGTATCACGAGGACAAGACCCAGCGCTATCCCTATGATCCGGAGAAGGCCAAGGCGCTGCTCAAGGAAGCGGGCTTCGCCAACGGCTTCGACGTCACCTTCTTCGTGCCCGAGTCCGGCTCCGGCATGCAGTCGCCCGTCGAGATGGGCACCGTGATCCAGGCGAACCTCGCCGCGGTGGGCGTGCGCGCCAAGATCCAGACCATGGAGTGGGGCGCCTACTTGAAGAAGTACCTGGACGCGCCCGACATGGCCGAGATGTCCTGGAACCCGTCCATCGGCGATCCCGACCACATGATGTACATGCTGCTGTCCTCCGACCGGTTCCCGCCCGCGTTCAACGCGGGCTTCTACCAGAACCCGCGGGTGGACGAGCTGCTGCGGAAGGGCCGCACCACCATCGACGAGAAGGAGCGCATCCCGCTCTACAAGGAGGCGCAGCGCCTGGTGGTGGAGGACGCGCCGTGGATCTTCGTCGACCACGGCAAGCAGGTCATCGTCCACCGCAAGCGCGTGCAGGGCTTCAAGCTGCACCCGAACTTCGACCTGGTGCTGACGCAGGTGTGGCTGCAGTAGGAGGGGCGGGCCTCCAGGGCTACGTCGTCCGCCGCGTCCTGCTGGCGCTGCCCGTCCTGGTCGGGGTCTCGCTGCTCGTCTTCGGGGTGATGCGCCTGGCCCCGGGCGATCCGGCCGCGATCATGCTGGGCGCGCAGGCCACGAAGGAGGACGTGGAGCGCCTGCGCCGCGATCTCGGCCTCGACCGGCCGGTGGCGCTCCAGTACCTGCAGTGGATGGGCCGCGTGGTGCAGGGCGACCTCGGCCGCTCCATCCCGCTCGGGCGCGAGGTGCTGCCCGAGGTGCTGCTGCGCTTCAAAGCCACCGTGATCCTGACCGCGGGCGCGCTCCTGATCGCGGTGACCCTCGGGCTCAGCGCGGGCATCGTCTCGGCCACCCGGCAGTACTCCTGGCTCGACAAGCTCAGCATGGGCGTGGCGGTGACCGGGGTGAGCCTGCCGGTGTTCTGGACCGGCATCATGCTGATCCTCGTCTTCGCGCTGTCGCTCCGGTGGTTTCCGTCCGCCGGGATGGTCTCGCCCTACGGCGGCGGCTTCACCGACATGCTCTGGCATCTCGTGCTGCCCGCGATCACCCTCGGCACCGCCTCCGCGGCGGCGGTGGCGCGCCTCACCCGGTCGAGCGTGCTCGAGATCATCCGGCAGGACTACGTGCGCGCGGCGCGCGCCAAGGGCTTGGCCGAGCGGGTGGTCATCGCGCGGCACGTGCTCAAGAACGCGTTCAACCCGATCCTCACCGTGGTCGGCGTGCAGGTGGGCTATCTCCTGGGCGGGGCCATCCTCACCGAGACCGTGTTCTCCTGGCCCGGGCTCGGCTCCATGATGGTGCGCGCGATCCAGGCCCGCGACTACCCGCTGGTGCAGGGCGGGGTGCTGCTGATCGCCACCACCTTCGTGGTGGTGAACCTGGTGGTGGACCTGCTCTACGCGGTGTTCGACCCGCGCATCCGCTATGAGTAGCGTGGCCACGAGCCGCGGCGCGGTGGCGGGCGCGCCGGCGGGCCGCTCCGGAGTGGCGGAGGCCACGCGCATGTTCCGCAAGAGCGGCAGCGCGGTGTTCGGCCTGGTCCTGGTGGTCGTCCTCGGCGCCGCCGCGGTGCTGGCCCCGCTTCTCGCGCCGCACAACCCGGATGCCATCGACACCGCGCGACGCCTCGCGCGGCCGTTCACCGTCGGGCACCCGCTCGGCACCGACGAGTTCGGGCGCGACCTGCTGAGCCGGCTGCTCTACGGCGCCCGCACCTCGCTGGTGGTCGGTCTGGCCGCCACCGTGCTGGCCGCGGCGGCCGGCTCGGTCTGCGGGCTGCTCGCCGGCTTCGTCGGGCGGTGGGTGGACCAGGTGGTGATGCGCTCGATCGACACCCTGATGGCGTTTCCCTACTTCCTGCTCGCGATCGCGATCATCGCCACCCTCGGCCCGGGGCTCGTCAACGGCATGGTCGCGGTCGCGATCGTGAACATCCCATTCTACGGCCGCATCGTGCGCGCCACCGTGCTCGCGGTGAAGCAGACCGAGTACGTGGAGGCGGCGCGCGCGCTCGGCCTCTCCGAGCTGCGGCTCTCGCTCTCGCACGTGCTGCGCAACTGCCTCGCCCCGATCGTGGTGGCGGTCACGCTCAACGTGGGCGGCATGATCACCGCGCTGGCCGGCCTGTCCTTCCTCGGCCTGGGCGTGCAGCCGCCGACCTCCGACTGGGGCAGCATGCTCTCGAGCAGCCGGCAGTACATGAACGTGGCGCCCCACGTGGCCGCGCTGCC
>DATFGS010000020.1:0-14562 GCA_035249225.1 Candidatus Methylomirabilota bacterium
GATCTAGCGCGCCCGAGGCCAACGCGCTCCCGGTCGCGCGCGCGACGGCCGAGCGCGCGCTCGACGCCGCGGCATGCATCGGCTGCGGCGCCTGCGTCGCGGCCTGCCCCAATGGGGCCGCCGCGCTCTTCGTGGGCGCCAAGCTCACCCACCTCGCGCTCCTGCCGCAGGGCCAGCCCGAGCGCGCGCGCCGCGGCCGCGCGCTGGTGGCCGCCGCCGACCGCGAGGGCTTCGGTGGCTGCTCGCTGCACGGCGAGTGCGAGGCGGTCTGCCCCAAGGGCATCGGCCTCGAGGTCATCTCGCGGATGAACCGCGAACACCTCCGCGCCGCGCTCGCGGGCGGCTGACGCGGCGCTCCGGTCCTCCCCCCCACCCCGGTCCGCAGAGGATCGCGCCGACCTCGGGGCGACGCGGTAGAATACCGGCCACCACAACGAGGAGGGCTCGATGCCCGCGATGCCGCCGCCTGGATCGCCGGGCCGGGCCGGGCCGCGCCGCGCCGAGGAGCCCGAAGCGGAGAGCCCGATGGAGCACCGGAAGCGCACCCTGGGCGGAGTGCTGGACGAGGCGGCCGAGCGCTGGGGCCCGCGCGAGGCGCTCGTGTTCGGATCCCGGCGGTGGACCTTCGCCGAGCTGAACGCCGAGACCGATCGCGTCGCCCGGGCCCTCCTGGCGCTCGGCGTGGAGTCCGGCGAGAACATCGCGCTCTGGATGACCAACCGGCCCGAGTGGGTGTTCGTGATGTTCGCGGTCGCGCGGATCGGCGCCTGCCTGGTGCCGCTCAACACCCGCTACCGCACCGACGACGTCGCCTACACGCTCCGGCAATCCCGCAGCGGAACCCTGGTCACCCTCGACCGCTCCGGGCCGGTCGACTACCAGGGCATGCTGATGGAGACCCTGCCGCCCCCCGAGCGGCGCCGGGACGGGACGCTGGCCATCGACGGCTATCCGGATCTCAAGCGCGTGGTCGTGCTGGGCCCGCCCCGCCTGGATCACGCGTGGGACTGGCCCGCGTTCATGGCGGGCGGCGCCGGCGTCACCCCGGCCGCGCTCGCGGCCCGCAAGGCCGCGGTCGATCCGGACGGTCGCATGGTCATCTGCTACACCTCCGGCACTACCGGCCATCCCAAGGGCGCGATGCACTCGCACCGCCCCATCCGCAACACCCACGAGCGCGCCCGGCTGTTCGGCATGACGATGAACGACGTCCACATGAGCTACCTCCCGCTCTTCCACATCTACGGCTATTCCGAGATCGCCATGGCCGCGGTCCTGGTCGGCGCCAAGCAGATCCTGATGGACGTCTTCGACGCCGACCGCGCGCTCGACCTGGCCGAGCAGGAGGGGGCCACCGTCCTCCACGGCTTCGAGGCCCACTGGCTCGACCTGCTCGACGCGCAGGCGCGCCGGCCGCGCCGGATCGCCATGCGTCTCGGCACCCTGCCGTCCGGCGTCGAGAGCACGGTGCCCATCGCCGACCGGGTCCAGGACGTATTCGGGCCGACGGTGAGCGGCTGGGGCATGAGCGAGACGTGGGCCTTCGTGTCCTGCGACCCCCCGTCCTCGACGCGCGAGCAGCGCGTGCACGCGTCGGGGTATCCGATGATCGACTGCGAGCACCGCGTGGTCGATCCCGACACCGGGGCCGAGCGCCCGGCCGGCGTGCCCGGCGAGCTGCTCGTGCGCGGCTACACCGTGATGGACGGCTACTGGGACCGGCCCGACGCCACCGCCGCCGCCATCGACGGTGACGGGTGGATGCACACCGGGGACATGGCGGTCCTGCGGCCCGACGGCTACCTCGTGTTCATGGGACGCTACAAGGACATGCTCAAGGTGGGCGGCGAGAACGTCTCGCCCGCGGAGGTCGAGGCCTACCTGCGCGGCATGGCGGAGGTGCGCGACGCGGCGGTGGTCGCCTACCCGGATCCCCGCCTCGCCGAGGTGCCGGTCGCCTTCGTGATCCGCGAGCCGGGCTCCGACCTCCCGGCCGACGCGTTGCTGGGCCGCATGCACGGCCGGATGGCCAGCTTCAAGATTCCGAAACACGTGATATTCGTGGACGCCTACCCGATGACGTCGAGCGGCAAGATCCGCAAGATCGAGCTGCGCGCGGAGGCCCGCCGGCTACTCGGCTGAGCGCGCCCTCGCGAGCCCCGACCCCCAACCGCCGAGGAGGATCACATGACGGTCTACGAGATGCGCACCTACACGCTGCACGTCGGCAAGATGGGCGAGGCGGTCAGGCTGTACAGCGATTTCGGCTACCCCGCGCTCGTCAAGGGCGGCCAGGACAAGAAGCTGATCGGCTACTTCCAGGCCGACACCGGCACGGTCAACCAGCTCGTCCATCTCTGGAAGTTCGACGACGACGCCGACCGGCGCGCGCACTGGGCGTCCGTATTCGCCAACAAGGACTTCGTCGAAGGCTTCGCGGTGAAGTTCCGCCCGCTCCTGGTGTCCCAGGAGGTGAAGCTGCTGACCGCGGCGCCGTGGGGCCCCCACCCCTGACCGGCGATCTTCTCGGGCGAGCGCGGAGCCCGCGCCCTAGCCCGCGATCAGGCGGTCGATCTCCGCTCCCAGGGCCACCGCGTCGTTGCTGAAGTAGTGGGTGTGCGCGCCCGCCCCCAGGCAGAGCTCCGTCCGGTCCCCCGCGCGCTCCGCCTCCACCCGGCCGTCCGCGCCGATCACCGCGATCGGATACCCATGACCCGGCGGGGTCCACAGGGCGCGCCCGACGTAGTCCCCGGCGCGAAACGCGTTGACCCACTCGACCGCCCCGATGTCCGAGGCGCTCGGTCCCGCGCCGCCGAACGCCGACGCCCGCGACCCCATCCAGCGGTACAGCAGCGGGAAGTGCTCCGCGTACAGGTCGCGCAGCGGCGAGCCCACCGTCACGAGCGCGATCGGCACCTCGCCCACGACCTCGCGCAGGCGCTCTTGCACCCGCAGGTAGCGCAGCAGGTCCGCGCTGATCACGGTGCCCTGGCTGTGCGAGACGATGACGATGCGCGCATAGCCGCGGGCGCGCAGATACGCGAGCAGCGAGGCGTAGCGCGAGAACATGCGCGCCCGGGGCGGCTGGCGGCTGGGCGGATCCCCGAAGTAGTTGTCGACGTCCAGCACCGCGTCGATCGCGACCCGCAGCCGGCCGATCGTCCGGGTGAACCGCGAGCCGAGGGCCGCCAGCGTCAGCGCGCCACCGGCGAGCCACTTCCCCGCCGCGACCAGCGTCTCCCCCTGCAGCGACTCCAGCCAGCCCGCGATCGACTTCGCGAGGTCCCCCGCCGCGCCGGCCGAGAACGCGAACTGCTGGTAGACGAACGCCAGGTAGAGCCCCCCGCCGACGATCGCCCCCGGCGGAACCACGATCACGAAGGTCCGGGTCAGCCACCGTAGCCCGCCGGTCAGCCACGTCCCGAGCCGCTCCGACGCGGCGGCCGCCGCCGGCCGGCGGCCGCTCCCATCGAGGTTCCTCGTCGGCGATATCTCCTCCCGCAGCGAGGGCGCCAGCACCACGAGGGTGAACGCGGCGAGTACGGTGAAGGCCAGCACGAGCGGGGTGAAGAGCCCGCCCAGCCCCTTGATCACCGCGTCGAGAAAGATCTCGCCCGAGCGATAGCCGGCCCCGAACATCAGCGGCAGGTAAAGGAAGTCCTTCAGCTGGCGGCCGACCACATAGCTGATCACCGACCACAGCACCAGGCTCAGCACCGCGAAGAGCGCGGAGGAGCCGATCATGGCGAGGCGCGAGGTATCGAGCGACCGCCGGGCCGCGTCGTCGATGCGGTGGCCCAGCCACCAGCCGAGCACCAGGGCCGCCGTCTGCACCGCGACGTACAGCCCCCAGATCACGAGGATCGCGGCGAGCAGCCACTCCCCCACGTTGAACGCGGTGGTCAGCATCCACTCGGCCTGGGTGGACACGTGCGGCAGCAGGACACGGCCATCGACGACGAGCCCGATCACCGTCGCGGCGACGAGGCAATGGCCGAGCAGGCGCACGCCGTGCGCGATGCGCGCGTAGCGCTCGACCAGCCAGGCGCCCAGCAGCCAGACGGTCAGGGTGCTGACCGCGAAGTACATCTCCGGCAGCTCGGTCTCGGCGGTCAGGGCCACCACGACGCCCGCCGCGCAGGCGAGCGCGGCCGCGAGCAGCGCCACGAGCTTCACCCCGCGCGCGACCGGCGACACCCCTCGCAGCCAGGACAGCACGGCCAGCGTGGTCAGTCCGATCGTCCCGACCGCGAACAGCGCGCCGAGGAGCTGCCGCTGGTCTTCCGGCGCCATCAGCGCCGCGACCCCGAAGACGACCAGCAGGAGCATCGAGAGCTGCACGAGCGCGGCCGGGCCCTTCATCAGCCACGCGAGCCACGCGTGCATCCGCTGCAGCAGCCTCCAGGCGGCGCCGCCCCCGACGCTGAGCGAGACCTGGTCGACGACGTCGGCCGCGAGCGTGCCCAGATGGAAGAACAGCTGATAGAGCGCGGTCAACGCCCGCCAGCCGCCCTCGCCCAGCCTCGACAGATCGGCCCAGTAGAGCTCGAAGAGGTCGACCGGCCGGTCGTCCGCGCGCCGGCGCAGCGACACGCGCGTGGACTCGTACAGGGCATCGGTTTCCGACAGCTCGAGGCGTCCGAGCAGGTAATCGTTCAACGCGAGACCGAGATCCGGCGCGGCCGCTTCCGGAGAGGCGCCCGCGGGCGCGGATCGCTGCACCTGGTAGAACCCGCTCGGGGTCCCGGGTCGCCGCCGGGACGTCTCGCCGGCTCGCGGGTTGCCGGGCGGTGACGGGACCACGGGGGACGAGGTCGCGCCGCCCGGCTCGAGCCGGGCGACCGGCACCAGCACGTCGTGCATCTCCCCTTGCACGTAGCGCGGCTCGCCCTCCCCGCCGTGGCACAGGAGCCGCGCGATCTCGCGGACCGTCTGCCCCGCGCGCTGATCGGCGATTCCGTGGACGGCCACGACCGCGACGCGACCGCTTGCGCTCACCCGACCAGCCTAACCGGGTTGTGGCCGGATGGCAGTCGTGAAATCATGGCCCCGCCTCTAGGCCCAACCCCGGGAGGGTGCGATGGACGTCGGCCTGCAGATGATCTTCGCCAGCTACGGGTGGAGCGACGTGTCCGATGAGCAGGTCTGGGACGAGGAGCTGCGCCTGGCCCGGCTGGCCGTGGACCAGGGCTTCGACGTCCTGTGGTCCGTGGAGCACCACTTCAACGACTACTCGTTCTGCCCGGACAACCTCCAGCTCATGTCCTACCTGGCCGCGGAGTGCCCGGAGGTCGGGCTCGGGACCGCCGCGGTGATCCTGCCCTGGCACGATCCCCTGCGCGTCGCCGAGCAGGCGTCCATCCTCGACCATCTCAGCCGCGGCCGCCTCCGCCTGGGCATCGGCCGCGGCCTCGCCCGTCGGGAGTTCGAGGCCTTCCGGGGCACCATGGACGAATCGCGGGGGCGGTTCGACGAGGCCGCGGAGATGATCCTGCGCGGCCTTCGCACCGGGATCATGGAGGGGGCCGGGCCCTTCTACCCGCAGCCGCGAGCGGAGATCCGGCCGCGCCCGACCCGACCATTCGAGGGCCGCGTGTACGCGGTGGCCTCCTCCGACGACTCGGTGGTGTCGGCGGCCAAGCTGGACGCCCGCATGGTGATGTTCGCGGACCGGCCCTGGCCCATGCGGATGCCCGCCATCCAGAAGCACCGCGATCTGGTGCGCGAGCTGCACGGGCACCAGGCGGGACCTCCGCTGCTGGCCGACTTCTGCGTGTGCACCCCGACCATGGAGGGCGCGGAGGAGACGGCCCGCCGGTACATGGGCAAGTTCGTGGAGAGCAACTTCTACCACTACGAGCTGCTCGGGCCGCACTTCAGCACCGTGAAGGGCTACGACGCCTACGCGCAGAAGATCGCGATGGCCCGCGAGATCGGGATGGACGGGATCGTCTCCGCGTTCATGGAGGCCGCGGTCTGGGGCACGCCCGACCGGATCCTGCGCAAGTTCGAGGAGCGGCGGGCCATCGTGGGCGAGTTCGAGCTGGCCACGTCGTTCCGCTTCGGCGGCACCCCCTTCGACCTGGCCGAGACCGGGCTGCGCCTGTACGCCAAGGAAGTCCTGCCGGTGGTGCACTCCTGGACGAGGGCGGGCTCGGCGGCCGGCGCCTCCGTCACGACGTAGCCGTATCGCGCGCGTCGCCCCCTACGTCTTCATCCTGCTCTGGAGTTCGTCCTTCATCACGGCGCGCGTGGGCCTCCGTCTGGTCTCGCCGCTGCTCTTCGTCGGGGTACGGCTGGTGGCCGCCGCCGCGCTCCTGGGCCTGGCCGCGGTGGTGGGGCGGCACGCGTGGGCGGCGCTCCGCGGGCGCTGGCATCATCTCGCGGTGGCCGGCGCCCTGGTCAACGGCGTCACCCTCTCGGCGTTCCACGTGGGGATGGTGACCGAGAGCGCCGCGGTGATGGCGCTGGTGCAGGCGCTCGGCCCCATGCTGATCGCGCTGTCGGCGATGCCGCTGCTCGGGGAGCGGCTCCGGCCCGCGCAGTGGCTCGGCCTGGTCCTGGGCACCGTCGGGGTGGCCCTGGTCGTGGCCCCGCGCGCGCTCGAGAGCTCCGCGGAGTGGCGGGCGCTCGCGCTCGGGTTCCTCGGCGTCTTCGGCCTCGCCGGCGGCACCATCTACTTCCGCCGCTTCTGCCGGGACCTGCCGCTCCTTCCCGCCACCACCGTCCAGATCGCCGCCGGCGCGGTCCTGACCGCGGCGCTGGCGGCGGTCTTCGAGCGGCCGCACGCGGTCTGGACGTTCCCCGCGGTGGCCTCGGTGGTCTGGAACGTGCTGGCGGTCTCGATCGGGGCCATGGCGCTCTACTACTACATGCTGACCCGCGGGACGGCGGGCCGCGTGGCCGCGAACTTCTACCTCGTCCCCGGTACGGTCGCGCTGGCCGGGTGGGCGCTCCTGGGGGAGCACCTGACGCCGCTCGCGATCCTCGGCTTCGCCATCGCGTCGGCGGGCGTGTCGCTGGTGGCGCGCGTTTCCGCCGAGCCCCGACCGCCCTCGATCACGACGGCTGGATGACCGCCTTGCCCGTCGTCTGCGTGTCGAAGAGCTTGTAGGCCTCCTCCGCCTGCTCGAGCTTCCAGCGGTGCGTGAAGAGCCGCTCCACGTCCACCTTCCGGTCGGCGACGAACTCCGCGCACTCGGCCTGGCCCTGCTTCGAGAAGGTCCAGGATCCGACGAGGGTCACCTGCCGGCGCAGGAGATCCGGGCTCACGTCCAGCGTGACCTGCCCGCGCTCGCCCACGAAGCAGGCGGTGCCCCACGAGCGCACCGCCCGCACCGCGGCCGCGCGGGCCTCCGGCGCGGAGGAGGCGTCCAGCGTCTTCTGCGCGCCCTCGCCGTGCGTCAGGCCGCGGATCGCCGCCACCACGTCGCCCGCCCCGGGATCGATCACCTCGTGCGCGCCGAACTGCTGGGCGAGCTTGCGCCGCTCGGGCGCGATGTCGACCGCGATGACGCGCGCGCCCATGACGACCGCAAGCTGGGTGGCCGACAGCCCGACCGGGCCCTGGCCGAAGATGGCGATCGTCTCGCCGCCCTGCAGGTTCAGCCGCCGGAGCGCGCCCCAGGCGGTCCCGGTGCCGCACGAGATCGCCGCCCCCGTCACGAAGGAGAGCGCGTCCGGCAGCGGCACCAGCGTGGACACCGGCACCTTCATGTACCGGGCGTGTCCGCCGTGCCCGCCCGAGCCATAGACCACCGTGCCCTCGAGACACATCTGCGTCCAGCCCGCCCGGCAGTGCTTGCAGGTGCCGCAGCCGTCGTAGTGGTGGTCCATCACCCGCTGTCCGACGCGGGCCTCCTTCTCGGTGACGCCGGCGCCCACCGCGGCCACCACCCCGCAGGGCTCGTGGCCGGCGATCACCCCGGCCTGCCGCTTGATGCCGCCGGTCACGGCCCCGGCGGGCTGAGCCGGCGCGCGGTAGTTGTGCAGGTCGCTGCCGCACATGCCCGAGGCCTTGATCTCGAGGATCGCGTCCCGGGGCCCCGGGGTCGGATCCGGGAACTCCCTCAGCTCCAGCTTGCGGTCTCCGAGGAACACGACGCCTTTCATGGCGGCCTCCCGTCCGTGGGCTCCGGAGCCCGAGTGATCTGCGCGCCGGCCTGACCGGACGCGCCGCTCATTGTGATGGCAGCGAGGGCTCCGGGCAAGAGGCGACCCGCGCGCCGGTTGACGGTGGCGGGCCGCCGACATAGCATGCCGCCATGAAGACCCTTGTCGCCCTGGCCGGCGGGATGGTGCTGGCCGCGCTCATGACCCAGGCCGGGGCCGCCGCGGCGGCCACGTTCGTCTACGTGTCGAACGCCGAGGACGGCGACATCGGGATGTACGCGCTGCTGCCCGACGGGACCCTGGTGCCCGGCGCGCGCGTCGCGGCCGGGAAGCCGGTGATGCCGATGAGCGTGAGCCCCGACCGGCGCTTCCTCTACGCCGCGGTGCGCTCGAAGCCGTTCGCGGTGATCACCTACGCCATCGACCGGACGACCGGCGCGCTCAGCAAGCGCTCGGGCGCGGCCCTGGCGGAGAGTCTCCCGTATATTAGAGTGGACCGGACCGGGCGCTTCCTGCTCGGAGCTTCCTACGGCGGCAACCTCGTGAGCGTCAACGCGATCGGCAAGGACGGCGCGGTGTCCGATCCCCGGCAGGTGATCCCGACCGCGCGCAACGCTCACTCGATCATCACCGACAACACCAACCGGTTCGTCTTCGTCCCCCATCTGGGCACCGACCAGATCTTCCAGTTCCTCTTCGACGCGAAGACCGGCCGGCTGACCGCCAACACCCCGCCGGTGGTGCAGATGAAGGCCGGCTCCGGCCCGCGCCACATCATCATGTCGGCCGACAACCGATTCGCCTACCTGCTCAACGAGCTGACCGCGACGGTGACCACGCTCTCGCTCGACGGCAAGACCGGCCTGCTGACCGAGGTGGGCTCGGCCTCCGCCCTGCCGCCCGACACCAAGCTCGCCCCCGGCGCCCCGCGGCCCTCGCCCGGGCGCAACGTGGACAACGACGTCTGGGCGTCCGACCTGCACCTCACGCCGGACGGCAAGTTCCTCTACGCCGCCGAGCGGACCAGCAGCTCGCTCGGCGCGTTCAGCGTGGATCCGGCCACCGGCAAGCTGACCTATCTCTCGAGCACGCCGACCGAGCCGCAGCCCCGCGGCTTCGCCATCGACCCCCGGGGCCGCACCATGATCGTGTCCGGCGAGAAGTCGGAGACGATCTCGGTCTACGCGATCGACCCCGCGACCGGCGCCCTCTCGCTGCGGCAGAAGTACCCGACCGGCAAGGGCTCGAACTGGGTCGAGATCGTGAGCTTCGACTAGCCGCGCGCGGGCGGCCCGGCCGCCAGGTGAGCGAGCACCTCGTCGCTCGTTCGGACCCGGCCGAAGGGCCCCTGGAACGAGAGCAAGGTCGCCTCGTGGATCTCCGGGGAGAAGGCGGCCGACCCGTCGTCGAGCACCACCACGTCGTACCCGCGATCGGCGGCGTCCCGGGCCGTCGTCTCCACGCAGACGTTCGTCACCACGCCTCCCACCACGAGCGAGGTGATGCCCAGCGAGCGGAGGGTGTGATCGAGCCCCGTCGAGTTGAACGTGCCGTAGGTCGTCTTGTTCACGACGAGCTCCCCCGGTCGCGGCTCGAGCGCGGCCACGATGCGGGCCCAGGCGTCGGCCCGCGGGGGAATGGCGGCCTCGCCGACCGCGTCACGGCTGGCCGCGTTGCGCGTCTGGAAGATCGGCATCAGGTCGCCGCCGTCGGGCAGCTCGGAGGCCACGGTGGTATAGATGACGCGCAGCCCGTGGGCGCGGAAGAAGTCCAGCAGCCGCCGGAGCGACGGCTCGACGACTCCCCGCCCGCGCTCCTGGAAGTGCCCCAGCACGCCGGGGACGACGCTCTCGCAGGCCCGCGAGAACGGCGAGGCGGGATTCAGGAAGTACTCCTGCATGTCGACGATCACGAGCGCGGTGGTCCGGGGATCGAGCGACAGGGGGGCCTCGTTCCGCCGGCGTTGCAGGGCCACGTACTTGTCATGGGCGGTGCTCACGGTCTGCCTCCTCGCTCGGCGCGCTCGACAACCCGGTGCCGGGAGTCTACAACGATCCGGGCGGGACTTTCGCGCGCAAGCGTGTCATCTTATGCGGGCGGACCGAAGACATCCTTTCTCTGGGAGGCCCATGATGATGGAACGTCGCTTCGCCGCGGTGGCGGTGGCCGCTCTTCTCTGGGCGGGGCCCGCGCTCGCCCAGGACAAACTTCCACCCCTCAGGACGGGCGTCGACGGCACCTTCGCCCCGCACGCCATGCCGAAGCTGGGCGGCGGCGTCGAGGGCTTCCAGATCGACCTCTTCACCGAGGTGGCGCGCCGCCTGAAGCGGGAGATCACCATCGACGCGGTGAGCTTCTCGACCCTGATCCCGGGAATGCAGTCCGGCCGCTACGACTTCATCGCCGCGCCCACGACGGTGACCCGGGAGCGGGCGGAGAACATGCTGTTCACCGCGGGCTATCTCTGGACCGCCTACCAGTTCGGCATCAAGAAGGGCTCGGAGCCGATCAAGGACTGGGCCGACCTCAAGGGCAAGGCGGTGGCGGTCAACAAGGGCACCCCCTACGAGACCCTGTCCAAGGCCAAGGCCGCCGAGCTCGGCTTCACCGTGCAGGTCTACGACACCCAGCCGGACGCCACCCAGGCGGTGCTCTCGGGCCGCGCCTACGCGACCCTCGGCGGCAACACCACGATCGTCTACGCCGCGTCGAAGAACCCGCAGTTCGTGGCCGACCTCGAGCTCAAGGACACCCGCGCCCACTGGGCCGCGCCGGTGCCCAAGAGCAACCCCAAGCTGCGCGCCGAGCTCCAGGACGCGCTCGACTGCATGAAGAAGGACGGCACGATCGCGAAGCTCTCCGAGAAGTGGTTCGGCCGCAAGCCGCCCGCCGACGGCCTCGAGGTGGTGATCACCCCGGGCTACGGCGTCCCGGGCATGCCCGGCTACGACCCGACGCCGCACGAGGTGAAGTGCAACTGACCCCGCCCGGATGAGCGGCACGATCGTCGACGTGCGCGGCCTGCACAAGCACTTCGGCGCGCTGCACGTGCTCAGGGGCGTCGATCTCCGCGTGGCCGAGCGCGAGCTGGTCTTCGTCATCGGGCCCTCGGGCTCGGGCAAGTCGACCCTGCTGCGCTGCCTCAACCGGCTCGAGGAGCCATCCTCGGGCCGGATCGTGGTGGACGGCATCGACATGCTCGACCCGAGGACCGACATCAACCGCGCCCGCCAGCGCATCGGCATGGTGTTCCAGTCCTTCAACCTCTACCCGCACATGACCGCGCTCGGCAACGTGACCCTCGCGCTCCGCAAGGTCGCGGGCAAGTCGCGGGCCGAGGCCGACGCCCTGGGCCGGGCCGCCCTGGAGCGGGTCGGCCTCGCCGACCGGGCCGGCCACACCCCCGGTCAGCTCTCGGGCGGCCAGCAGCAGCGCGTGGCCATCGCTCGCTCGATCGCGCTCGAGCCCCGCGTCATGCTGTTCGACGAGCCAACCAGCGCGCTCGACCCCGAGCTGGTGGGCTCGGTCCTCGAGGTCATGCGCGCCCTGCGCGAGAGCGGCATGACCATGATCGTGGTCAGCCACGAGATGGGCTTCGCCCGCAACGCGGCCGACCGGGTCGTGTTCATGGACGAGGGCGCGATCGTCGAGGAAGGGCCGCCCGCCGCGATCTTCGAGCGGCCCGCGCAGGAGCGCACCCGCAGCTTCATCGGCCAGATCCAGCGGCACTGAGGTGTCGCGCTGGGACCGCTTCACCGACACGTTCTTCAACTCCAGGGTCATGCTCCGGTACCTGCCGGACATCCTGGCCGGCGTGGTGGTCACGATCGAGCTGGCCCTCCTCGTCGTGGTCACCGGCATCGCCGCCGGCCTCGCCCTGGCCCTGCTCCGCAGCCTCGGCATCCGTCCGGTCAACTGGCTGATCATCGCGGTCGTCGACCTGTTCCGCTCCCTGCCGCCGCTGGTGGTGATCGTGCTGATCTACTTCGGCCTGCCGAGCGTGGACGTCTCGCCCTCCGGCTTCGTCTCGACCTGGCTGTCGCTCGGCCTGGTGCTCATGGTCTTCTCCGAGGAGATCTTCTGGGCCGGGATCACCTCGGTGGCCCGGGGCCAGTGGGAGGCCGCCCGCTCCACCGGCCTCTCGTTCGGCCAGACCCTGTTCAACGTCGTGCTGCCGCAGGCGTTCCGGCTGACGATCCCGCCGCTCACCAACCGCACCATCGCCATCACCAAGGGCACCGCGCTCGGCACCGTCGTCGCGGTCACCGAGATCCTCGGACAGGCCAGCTCCGCGATGTCCAACTCCTACAACCCCTCCCCGCTGATGATGGGCGCCGCGGCCTATCTCGTGCTGTTCTTCCCGGTGGTGGTGGCGGCCCGCTGGGTCGAGACCCGGTTCGCGTGGAAGCGATGATCCAGACCTTCCTGAACCCGGAGATCATCGCCGCGTCCTGGCCGATCGTGCGGGCGGGGCTGTGGAACACCGTCCTGCTCTCGCTGCTCGTGGTCCCGCTCGGCCTGCTCGGGGGGTTGATCCTGGCGCTGCTGGCCAGCGTGAAGGCCCCGGCGGTGCGCTGGCCGCTGATGGCCTGGGTCGATTTCTTCCGCGCCTTCCCGCCCCTGGTGCTCCTGATCCTCCTGTTCGCCGGCCTGCCGTTCGCCGGCCTCGAGCTCGGCGGCTTCGTCTGCGTGGCGATCGCCTTCTTCCTCAACACCGGCGCCTACTACGGCGAGATCCTGCGCGCGGGCATCGACTCGGTGCCGGGCGGGCAGATCGAGGCCGCGCGCTCCACCGGCCTCTCCCGCCTGCAGGCCATGGCCTACGTGGTCCTGCCCCAGGCGGTGCGCAACGTGCTGCCCGATCTGCTCTCCAACACCCTGGAGGTCGTGAAGCTCACGTCGCTCGGCAGCGTGGTCGCGGTGCCCGAGCTCCTGTACCAGGCGCGCCAGGCGCAGAGCATCACCTACAACCCGACACCCATCGTGGTCGCGGCGATCATCTACTTCCTGATGCTGTGGCCGGTGGTGCGGCTCCTGAGCCGGCTGGAGAACCGGGCGCTCGCGGGACGCTAGCGCCCTCGGAGGACCGAGGCCTCAGGCGGTCCGGGGCGCCGGTCCGGCCACCCGGAGGATGGCGTCGAGGAGGGCCTGGCCGTCGAACGGCTTCCCCAGGTACCCGGCGGCGCTGGACCGCTCGATGCGCTCGCGAGTGGCGGGGTCGTCGTGGGCGGTAATGAAGATGATGGGAATGGCGAGCCGGTCGGCCTCCAGCTTGTCCTGGAGCTCGAATCCGGTCATCCCCTCCATGTAGATGTCGAGGACCAGGCACGCGGTGCGGGTCGACGGGCTCGAGCCGAGGAAGGCTCCCGCCGACGCGAACGTCTCGACGAGGTAGCCGGCGGACCCGACCAACCGATTGAGCGCCCGGCGTACCGAGGGGTCGTCGTCCACGATGGAAATCAACGGGGTGGGCTTGTCCATGACATCACGGGGAAATCGTACAGGACCGCGAGGGGGACGGTAGTGGACCTTGGTCCAATTGGGGGCCGGTCACGAGCCGGCCGCCATCACACTCCCCTCGTCGGCCAGGCGGACCAGCTCCGCGAGGGAGCCCGCCTGCATCTTCTCCATGACGCGGGCTCGATGCACCTTCACCGTCTTCTCGGCGATGCCGAGCTTGGCCCCGATCTGCTTGTTCAACATCCCGGTCACCACCAGCGCGAAGACCGCCGCCTCTCTCGGGGTCAAGGTCGCGATGCGATCTCGCACCTCCGCCACCCGGGCCTGCCGCCGCCGATCCGTGAGGGTCCGGGCCACCGCTTGCCGGATGGCGGCCAGGAGCGTTTCCGCATCGACCGGCTTCGTGAGAAAGTCGACGGCGCCCGCCTTCATGGCCTTGACGCTCGCCGGGACGTCGCGATGGCCGGTGATGAACACGATCGACAGGCGTTGCCCCGCAACGCGGAGGGCTTCCTGCAAGTCGAGCCCGGTCAGGCCGGGCATGCGCACGTCCAGCACCAGGCAGCAGGGGCCGTCGTAGGGGGCGCGAGCCAGGAAGTCGCGCACCGACGCGAAGAGCTCGGCTTCGTACCCGGCGGTCTTGACGAGCCGGGCCAGGCTCTTGCGGACGGACGCGTCATCGTCGACGAGGAACACGAGCGGCGCCGTCAAGGTGGTCACGCCGCCCCCTCGATGGTGGGCAGCGTGAAGGAGAAGGTGGTGCCCCCTCCGGGGTTGCTGCGCGCGTCGAGCTGGCCTCCGTGCGCCTCCACGATGGACCGGGCGATCGCCAGGCCCATCCCCAATCCGTCGGACTTCGTGGTGTAGAACGCGTGAAACACCTGCTCCAGGTCGGCCTCCTTGATGCCCACTCCCGAATCCGTCACCGCCACGACGACGCTGGCCGGACTGGCCATGAATGTCCGCAGCACGAGGGTCCGCTCGCCCGCG
>DATFGS010000021.1:0-2205 GCA_035249225.1 Candidatus Methylomirabilota bacterium
GAGCAGCGCCGCGAGGGGGAGCAGCCGCCCGAGCAGCGTCCCGAACCCACACCCTTCCCGCTTGAGGAGGTTCGTGAAGTTGCGGCAACGGAGCCCGCCGAGCCCGAGCCTGCCGAGCGCGATTGCGACCGCCCCCGCGAATACGCCGGTCGTAGCGGACAGCGGGTGCGTGCGAATCCACTTCCAGAGGTCGAGCGCCCCGTCTTCGAGGGCGTTCGTCCGCTCGCGTAGCCTCGCCTGGTCGCGGCTCAGCGCCTCCTCCCGTGATCGCACTCGTGCTATGTCTCGGGGCAGGGTCACGTCCACGGCGTGGGTCGCGTGGGCCAGGCGCGGGTTGACGTGCCCCTTGTAGCGATCGAGTGCCCGTCCGTCCGCGCGAGCCTTCGATAGCGCGTGGTCAGCGGTCGTCTGTGCCCGCCGCGCTGCGACTCGGGCGGGGTGTGCAGCCTTGCGAGCCACGCGCGGGATCGACGCCTGAATCTCGGCTTCTGCTGCGACGCTCGCGGCGGCGTTCTCCCGCAGGGCGCGAAACTCCTGCTTGAACAAGGTGGCGAGCGCGTTGAAGTACGCGGCCAGGTGCTTGAGCTGGGCTCCGGCGGTGTGGCTGACGATCCAGCGAGCAGCCGCGACGACGGCCTGTAACGCCTGCCGCAGGAGCGCCCGCCCGCTGAGCGCGTCTGCGAGCCCCTGCCAGAAGCCCGTCCCCTGCGTTGCGCTCGCGGTCTGCGAGAGTCCGAGCAGGACGAGCGCCGCCAGCAACGGCAACAACGGCAGAAGGAGCGGGGCGAGCACCATCGGGCTAGTGGATCAACTCCCAGTCGGGCGGCAGGGCGAAGATCGCGGCCCGCTCCGGCAAGCCCTGGTAGATCGAGAGCACCTTGTCCGCCTTCAAGATGATCTCGCCCACGGCGATGTTGGGCCAGTCCTTGGAGGCGTCCGGGTGAACGAAGTAGACGATCTCCGAGGGAACGATGCGGAAGCCAATGTCCATCACGTCGTAGAGGGTGCCGTCCTCCCGCTGGCGCTGGTTCAGCATCGCGCTCATCGTGTCAATTCCGGGGATCTCGGACTCGATGAAGTCGAGCGCAGCCGCCGCGTTCTCCGCGAGCGGGTATTGGGTCTGCTCGGGAGGGAGCGGCATCTAGCTCTCGGTGCTCTGGCCCTGGTAGATCGCGGTGACGATGCCCGTCTTCGCGTTCGCCGCTGCGAAGGCTGCTGCGACCGGATCGCCCGACTCGGGAACCTGGATCGTGAACTGGTCGCCCTTGGGCGGGATGGTGAAGGTGACGTTGAACACGTCCACGAAGTTGCCGGGGTTGTTCGGGTCGGGCACCTCCTCCTCGGTGACGCTGACCACTTCGTACGCTGCCATTGCTACGCCCTCCTCGCTCGTCGCTCGATTCTACGCAGGTTCGCGGTGGACTTCCTAAGATCCACGATCGTCGCGTGCCCCTCGTAGCGGAGCGTCCGCATCAGCCGCGACCATGCCCCGATTACGTCCTTCGTGGCGGGCTTAGCGGCTGGGGTGGGAGCGCCGCCCGACTCGGGAATCCCGATCGCGTCGAGGTAGTACGCCTGGAAGGTGGGCGAGCCCCACGTCTCCAACTCGAAGCCGACGAGCGCCCCGTCCTGCTGCCGGTAGGCGTTCCCGGCGACGAGGGCGGCGAGCAGGTGCGGATAGCTGCCCGAACGGAGCTGGTCTGCGAAGGCGCTCGCGGCCGTCTCGCGGCTCGCGTAAGCGCGGGCGTACTTGCCGCCGGGGAGCCGCAAGCAGCGCTTAGAGCCGGGCCCATCCTGGGAGAGGTCGATCGGGTTGCGGTCGCAGGTGATCGCGTTGTGCTTGGCGAGCCAGTCACCGAGGAAGCCGATGTTCAGCGCCGATGTGGGGAGTTTCGCCGCCGCGAGGAACTGTTGCTCCCAATGCGGCCAAAAGGTGTCTGCCACGCCCTCAGTGCTCCGGCGGCTGGCTCGACTCGTCTATCGGCGGCGCGGGGATCACCGGCTTGGTTGTCTTCGCGTGGCTGTAGGCGACGTGCGCGACGAGCACGAGGCCCGCGTTGACGAGGCCCACGATCGCGGAGCGCTGGTCGTCGGTGATGTTGACGCCGAACGAAAACAGGAGCGCCATGAGCGCGTTCACGAAACCCATCGCGTAGGCGAGACTGACCCCGTTCGCCGTCATGCGCGAGGGCACCTCACCCTCCG
>DATFGS010000022.1:0-1232 GCA_035249225.1 Candidatus Methylomirabilota bacterium
GCGGGCGAGATCCACGTGGTCGACCGCGTCACCCCGGACCTGGTCGAGACGCTCAAGGGCAGCCGCGGCGTGAAGGTCTTCGACGTGCCCGCGGTCGAGGCCCAGCGCTGGATCTTCCAGCTCGCCAAGGAGCCGGTGAAGGACCAGCGGCTCCGGCAGGCGATCTCGCTCGCCATCGACCGGAACGTGATCATCAAGGACCTGCTCCTGGGCTACGGCCGCCCGGTGAACAGCCCGGTGCCGCCCGGCCTGATCGGCCACACCAGCCTGCCCGCCAAGCCCTACGATCCGGAGAAGGCGCGCCAGATCCTCAAGCAGGCCGGCTACACGAACGTGACGCTCGACTTCGTGCTGATGAAGGATCTCTACCCGAAGCAGCTCGAGATCACCCAGGCGGTGGCCGCGATGCTGGGCGAGGTGGGGATCAAGGTCAACATCAAGAACCTCGAGATCGCGACCGCGCGCGAGCACCGGAGCGCGGGCACGTACGACATGTTCTTCTCGGGGTGGGCCCACATGCCGCACGATCCCGACTGGTACTTCGGGCAGTGGTTCACCCGGGCGGGCTCCGAGAAGCTCACCCGCTACAACAACCCCCGGGTGGAGCAGCTCATCGCGGAGGGGCGCGTGCCCGACCCCAAGGTGCGCCAGGCCAAGTACGAGGAGCTCGAGCGCATCCTGTGGGACGAGGAGCCGGAGATCTGGCCCTACTACAGCGTCGCGATCTACGGGGTCAGCGATCGCCTGCGTAATTTCGAGCCGCGCCGGGACTACTACGTTCTGCTGAACGACGTCGCGATCGCGTAGCCCGGTGGCGGGCGTCGCGCGGGCCGGCGGGCAACCGGGTGCGGCCCGGGACCCCTCGAAATGAGAGCGTATGTCCTCCGCCGGCTCGGCCAGGCGGCCCTGACCCTGCTCGGCGTCTCGGTGCTGGTGTTCCTCGTGCTGCGCGTCCTGCCCGGCGATCCGGCCAAGATGCTGCTCCCCGAGGGCGCGCCCCAGTCCGCGGTCGACGAGCTGAACCGGCATCTCGGCCTGCGCGAGCCGCTCCCCGTCCAGTACGCCATCTTCATCCAGAGTGTATTTCGGGGCGATTTCGGCCAGTCCTTCCAGTATCGGGCGCCCGCCCTCCGGGTCGTCACCGAGCGCTTCGCGGCCACCGCCCAGCTCGCGCTCGCCGCCATGTTCCTCACCGGGGCGGTCGGAATCTCGCTCGGCATCGTGGCCGCGGT
>DATFGS010000023.1:0-1281 GCA_035249225.1 Candidatus Methylomirabilota bacterium
GGGCATCGAGGTGCCCGCGGTGCTCTTCGACCGGCTGGACGCGCGCCAGATCGTCGAGCTCTTCGTGACCATCAACGCCAAGCACACGCGGCTCAACCCCTCGCACATCGTGAGCCTCGCCGGGCGCAAGCTCTACCCCGACCCCAACCAGGCCCTCGCCCACGACGTGATCCGCTCGCTGAACGAGGACGAGACCTCGCCGCTCGCGGGCGACATCAAGATGCTCGGCACCGGGCGCGGGCGCGTGTCGCAGGCTCCGCTCGCCGAGGAGATCGTGGACTTCCTGGACGCGGTGGAGAAGATCGGCGGCGGCGCGCGCATGAACGAGGTGCGCCACCACGCCAAGCGCTTCTTCCTGAACTACATGAAGGCGGTGGCGGGCGTGTTCCCGACCGCGTGGGCCGGGCGCAAGTACTCGATCAAGACCGGCGCGGCCCTGCGCGCCTTCATCCGGGTGGCCCCCGACGTGATGGCCCGCGCGCGGGAGCTCAAGCGCGACGCGTTCGACTTCCACGCCATCCGCGAGGCGGTCAAGCCCTGGGGCGACCGCCTCAAGGACCGCCGCTTCGAGACCGAGGGCGAGTGGAAGAACAAGCTGCAGGGAGGAACGCGGGGGACCGTCGAGGCGCTGACCCGCGAGCTTCGCGAGGGCCTGCGCAGCTAGCGGCTAACGCGGTTCGAGCTTGAAGTTGGCGGCGAGGATGTCGAAGGTTTTCTTGCCCGCGGGGAGCGTGGCGGTCACGGTGTCGCCGACCTTCTTGCCGATGATGGTGCGGGCGAGCGGAGACATGATCGAGATCAGCCCGCGCTTGGGATCCGCCTCGTCCGACCCCACGATCTGGTAGATCGCCTCCTTGCCGTCCTCGTCCTCGAGGCGGACGGTGGAGCCAAAGGTCACCCGGTCCCCGGAGGTCGGCGGATCGATCACCTCGGCGGTGCCGACCTTGCTCTCCAGATCGGCGATGCGCGCCTCGACGAACCCCTGCCGCTCGCGCGCCGCGTGGTACTCCGCGTTCTCGCTGAGGTCGCCGTGGGCCCGCGCCTCCGCGATGGCCCGCACGATGTTGGGCCGCTCCTTCTTGAGGCGCTCCACTTCTTCCCGCAGGCGCTCGTAACCCGGGCGCGTCATCGGCGTGCGCTGGACGCTCATGAGCCGATCACCTCGTCGGTCCGCTTCACCTCGGCGAGGAAGCCGTTGAGGCTGCCCAGGTGGGTGCGGTGAACCTGGTCGTGGGGGATGACCGCGCCGTCGGGGCCCTTGACGTCCATGGCCGCGGTGGC
>DATFGS010000024.1:0-3340 GCA_035249225.1 Candidatus Methylomirabilota bacterium
GAGCCGTCCACCCTGGCCATCGGCGAGGCGAAGGACATCGCCCAGCACCGCGGCGACGGCCTCGGCTTCGTGCGCTCGGCGGTGCTCGAGCAGTACCTGAACGAATCGCGGGCCCGGCTGATCGCGGCGGTCGGCAAGACCGGCGTGCCCGGGAAGGTGCTGATCCTCGCCAATCCCGGCTTCGTCGGGTTCTCGACCCCCGACGGCAACGTGTACCTGGCGATGGGGCTCATCGAGGCGCTCGAGAGCGCCGACGAGGTATCGGCGATCCTCGCCCACGAGACCGCGCACGTGCTGCTCAAGCACCACACCTCGGACGTGCTCGGCGACATGCAGAAGAAAGGGCAGGCCCTCTTCGAGATGGGGGTGGGAGCCAAGGCGGCGCTCGGCGGCCGGGGCACGGTGGCCAAGGCCGACGCCCGGACGATCCAGCAGATGCAGATCGCCGCCGACGCCACCGACAAGCTCGTCCTGCCCGCCTGGGGCCGCGGCCAGGAGAAGGAGGCCGATCTCCTCGCGGTGGACCTGCTCGCGGAGACGCACCAGTCCTCGCCCGCGGTGGTCAGCATGCTCGAGAAGCTCCAGGCGTGGGAGAAGGCCACCGCGGAGACCGACGAGGGGTTCTGGAATCGCATGGTGCAGACCTCGCAGCGGAACGTCAACGAGGCGATGGGCATGGTCTACCAGAAGATGCTCAGCACCGTCTCGATGAGCCATCCCAAGACCGACGAGCGGATCACCGAGACCGCGGAGTACTTCGAGCGCCACTACGGCAGCCGCGCGCTGGTCGAGCCCGCGACCGCGTCGTGGAAGGCGCTGAAGGCCCGGCCGGAGATCGCCCTCGTGCTGCGGAGCTACCGGCAGGCCTTCCTGGCCAAGAAGCAGCTCGACCAGGGCAAGTTCCAGGACGCCTACGCCACCGCGCGGACCGCGGTCACCGGGCGCACCGCCACCGACGCGTATCCCAACTGGGTGCTCGCCCGCGCCGCCTTCGCGCTCGGGCGCTCGCGCGAGGGCATCGAGGCGCTCCGGCGCGCGGTCACCTCGAGCGAGCCGGTGCCCAGCGTGTACGAGGACCTGATCGTGGCGCACGAGGGCGCCGGCAACCTGCCCGCCGCGCTCGAGTGGACCGACCACGCGTCGAGGACCTTCGGAGGGGCGCCGCGCTGGATGCCCCACCGGATCCGGCTGCTGCGCAAGACGGGCCGGGTGGCGGAGGCGAACAACGTGACGATCGACTGCTCGCTCAACGCCACCGACTGGAAGCGGCTCTGCCAGGAGGCCAACGCCACGCCGGCGGGCCGGGCCGCGCGCTAGCTCTCGAGGTCCAGCACCATCGCGGCGTGATCGCTGGCCGGGCGGCCGCGCGGGCGCCGGCCCCAGTCGTACCGGAAGCGGCGCAGCCGCGGCTGCAGCGCACGATTGAGGAAGGCCTGGTCGATCCGGAAGCCGTTGCCGCGGTTCGGGGAGTACCACGTGTAGGCGCGCGCGGTGCCCCGCAGGTGGCGGTAGGCGTCGGTCCAGCCGGCCAGGTCGAGCTCGCGCATCCAGCCGTCCTCGATCCGGTTGAACGCGGGCACCTGCTCGTCGAGGCCGATGCGCCCGGAGTTGGTGTCGCCGACCAGCAGGGCGGGGGTGGCCCAGCGGCGGCGCGCGGTCGAGAGCACCGCGTCGAGGAAGGGGTACTTGCGCCCGCCCGCGCGATTGGGCACGTGCATCACCCCGAGGGCGAGCGGCCGCGGCGCCAGGACGCGGGCCAGCAGCCAGCGGCAGGGCTCGGCCGGCGCGCACGGGAGCCGGAGCCGGCGTAGCGGCCAGCGCGAGGCCAGGAGCAGGCCGTTGACCCCGGGCCGCACCGGGTCCGCGGTCGACCACTGGTAGGGGAGCCCGAGCCGGGCCAGGTCGCGGGCCAGCTCCCCGCTGGGCGGAGTGCCGCGGAACTCCGCGAGCGCGACCGCGTCCGCCTCCCACGCGCCGATCTGTCGCGCGATGGCGGTGGCGCGCACGCCGCCCCCCGCGCGGATGTTCCAGAAGACGACCCGCATCCGCGTCCCGCTACTTGTCGAGCCAGACGTCCTGGAGCCGGCAGCAGTTGTAGGTGACCTGGTTCAGGACCAGGTTCTTCACGTACGGGTAGTGCGCGAAGCGGTCGGTCCGCCAGCCCATGGTCGGCCGGGCCGCGTCGTCCTCGAGCTTCTTCTGGATCTGCCAGACGATCGCGAGCCGCTTCTTCTGGTCGATCTCCTGCGACTGCTGCTCGATGAGGCGCATCACTTCCTCGTTGCAGTAGTCGCCGTAGTTCCGCGGGGAGCCGCACGCGTAGTTCTCGTAGAAGTTCGCGTCGGGATCGTCCACCCCGAGGCCGGTGAGGTTGGTGCCCATGGTGAACTCGCGGCGGGTGACCATCGGGTGCCACTGCGCGGTGTCGATCTGCTTCAGCGTGGCGTCGATCCCGACCTGCTTGAGATCGCTCATCACGAAGGCGGAGAAGTCGAGGTAGATCGCGATCGCGCGCGTGACCACCTCGAGCTTGAGCGGGTTGGCCGGCCCGAAGCCGGCCTCGGCGAGCAGCTTCCGGGCGGTCGCGCGGCCTTCCGCGGCCCCGCCGTAGCCCGGCAGCGGGGCGAGATCCTTCTCGAGCAGGCCCCAGACCCCCCACGGCTTGGGCGCGAGGGAGGCGCCGACCACCGCGAGCCCACGGTGCACGGTTTGGGTATAGGCGCGGCGGTCGATCGCGAAGCTGAGCGCGCGACGCACCTTGACGTTGTCGAAGGGCGGCTTCCTGGTGTTGAGCAGGAGGTTCTCGCTGACGTTGCTCGCGGTCTCGCTGAAGACCATGCCGGGCACCGCGCCCTTGAGCTGCTCCATGATGGAGAGCGTGGTCTCGCCCGGATACGCGATGTCGATCTGGTTGGCCTGGAGCGCGGCCACCCGCGTGCCGCGCTCCACGATCACCGTGTAGCGCACGCTGTCGAGGTAGGGGCGGCCCTTGACGAAGTAGTCCGGGTTGCGCACCAGCTCGACCGACTGGCCGCGCTTCCAGTCCTTGAACTTGAAGGGGCCGGTCCCGACGCAGCGAGAGCGGTGCTCGGCGATCGGCACGTGGGCCGGGATCACCGGCGAGTAGCCGGAGGCGAGCATGGCTACCAGGGAGGGCTGCGGCCGCTTGAGGCGGAACACCACCGTGTGGGGATCGGGGGCCTCCACCGCGTCCACGTTGGCGTACCACTCTTTTCTCGGATTGATCCGCAGCTTCGCGGGCGCGTCGGCGGCCTCGCGCACCGTGTCGAAGGTGAACTTCACGTCCTTGGAGGTGAAGGGCTGCCCGTCGTGCCACTTG